>JASFWO010000052.1:0-6335 GCA_050049275.1 Flavobacteriaceae bacterium
CATCCAAAAAACAGGTATAAAGCTGTAAACGTCTTGGTTTTGATTCCAAGATTGCGCAATTTTAATGATATCAATGATTTTATACCATGAAAATAAAGGGCCTGTAAATAGATTGAGTTGATGACCTGTTGTGATTGTAAAACAATTTTCGTCCGTCAGTTTATTTATGCCACTGGGTAGTTCTTGAAAATCATGGTATTGTTCGGAAATGACTCTTGTCAGAATTTCTCTTTTTTCGGCAGAAAAATGTTGTTTTTTTTCTTCTAAAAAGAAGCTTTCGGGATCTTTAGAAAAAGGACGGTAAAACCCTTCCAAGGCTGGATCAGATTGCAACACACGAATCGCCAAATCTGGCAGATGCCCTAGTAGTTCGTGATCTAGTCTAACCTTTTTCATAAAACAAAGATACGAAAGAAGCTTGCGAAGAGCGGATCTCTATATTTTAGAGATGGGAACGGCTTCTAAGTCAAAATCTCCTGCATTAGTGATTTTAACGTCTACAAAATCTCCTATTTTGACATAATATTTTTGAGCATCAATGTGGATCTCATTATCAACGTCTGGTGAATCAAACTCACTACGGCCTATAAAATAATCTCCCTCTTTGCGATCAATAAGACAACGTAAAGTCGATCCAACTTTTTCTTGATTCTTCACCCAAGAAATTTGCGATTGAATCTCCATTATTTCATTCGCTCTTTGTTGTTTAATTTCAGCAGGTACATCATCAACAAGGTTAAAAGCATGAGTGTTTTCCTCGTGACTGTATGTAAAACAACCCAGCCTGTCAAAACGCATCTCGCGTACCCAGTTTTTTAAAAGAATAAAATCTGCTTCTTTCTCCCCCGGGTAACCCACAATCAACGTGGTTCGAATGGCCATTTGAGGTACTTTCTTTTTAAACAACTCTAACAAAGCGTTGGTTTTGGCATAAGTAGTTCCTCTACGCATAGACTTGAGCACCTGATCTGAAATATGTTGCAAGGGGATATCTATGTAATTGCATATTTTGGATTCCTCACGAATAACGTCAAGAACCTCTTCGGGGAATCCGGTCGGGAACGCATAGTGTAATCGTATCCATTCAATTCCATCCACATCAACCAGTGCACCCAATAATTTGGCCAACGCACGTTCTTTGTACAAATCAAGCCCATAGTATGTCAGGTCTTGAGCAATGAGAATAAGCTCCTTAACGCCGTCTTTGGCAAGTTTTTGAGCCTCCACTACAAGGTCTTCAATGGGTTTAGATCGGTGTTTACCACGCATTAAGGGGATGGCGCAAAAAGAACAGGGGCGGTCGCATCCCTCCGAAATTTTGAGGTAAGCATAATGTTTTGGAGTCGTCGTCAGGCGTTCTCCAATAAGTTCATGTTTGTAATCAGCGCCGAGTGCTTTGAGTAGTAAGGGCAGGTCTGTTGTGCCAAAATACTGATCCACATTGGGAATTTCGGCTTCTAAGTCGGGCTTGTAGCGCTCACTCAAACAGCCAGTTACAAAAACTTTGTCAACCAAACCAGCTTCTTTTTTCTCAGCATAAGTCAAAATCGTGTTGACGGATTCTTCTTTGGCATTATCAATAAATCCACAGGTATTGATTACAACTATATTCCCTTCCTCTTCGTGAGCAACTTCTTTATTGTTGGCCTTGAGTTGACCCATTAGCACCTCTGAGTCATAGACATTTTTGGAACAGCCCAAGGTGACTACATTAATTTTGTTTTTCTTCAGTGTTTTGGTTCTCATACAACAAGGCTCTATCGAGTTAAACAGTTTTAAACAATGAATCTATATATTCTTGAACATCAAACTCTTGAAGGTCTTCCACAGCTTCGCCAACACCTATGTATCTGACAGGCACTTGCATCTGATCTGAAATTCCCAAAACCACCCCCCCTTTGGCGGTACCATCTAATTTGGTAATAGCCAATGCAGTAATTTCAGTAGCTTGGGCAAATTGGCGCGCTTGTTCAAAAGCATTTTGTCCTGTAGAACCGTCTAAAACCAACAATACTTCGTGAGGAGCATCTGGAATCACCTTCTGAATTACACGTTTTATTTTTGACAATTCATTCATCAAATTTACCTTGTTATGTAAACGACCTGCAGTATCAATCAGCACGCGATCTACCGACTGAGACACTGCAGACTGAACCGTGTCGTGTGCTACGGCAGCCGGATCACTTCCCATAGATTGCTTGACAATGGGAACATCTACACGCTCTGACCAAAGTTGCAATTGATCTACAGCAGCCGCTCGGTAAGTATCAGCTGCACCTAACAAAACCGACTTACCTGCAGCCTTGTACAAGTGAGCCATTTTGCCTATCGTAGTGGTTTTACCAACACCATTTACACCAACCACTAAAGTAACGTGAGGGCCTAAGCTAGATCTTTCTTCATCGGCAGAAACCTGGAAAAGAGCAGCCATTTCTTCATGCAACATTTTATGCAATTCTTGAGTCCCCAAATACTTGTCCTTTGCCACACGTTCCTCGAGTCTATCTATTATTTTCAAGGTGGTGTCTACACCAATGTCTGCACTGATAAGAACTTCTTCTAAATCATCTAAAACAGAGGCATCTACTGTAGTTTTACCAATAACAGCCTTCCCTATTTTATCAAGTAGGGAGGTTTTGGTTGGTTCGAGCCCCTTATCTAGTTTTTTCTTTGAAAAAAAGGATTTTAACAATCCCATGCCTTTGTTTTTTGTAAATGTATGAAATAAAAAAAGCCACAAAAAGTGGCTTTTAAAAATAGATAATGTCTAATTAGTTCTTGGATAACCATTCGTTGACTTGCTCAGGAGTCATGATGGCCTCTACAAAATTATAGGAACCAGATTTTTGGCTCTTAACCATCTTGATGGCTTTTGTGAGTCTTTTTGAAGAACTCTGTAGGGATGCAACTGTTTTCTTTGCCATGCTTACTTAATTTCTTTGTGAACGGTCATTTTTTTCAAGATCGGATTGAACTTTTTCAGCTCAATGCGGTCTGGTGTGTTTTTTTTGTTCTTAGTCGTAATGTAACGAGAAGTACCTGGCTGACCAGAGTTTTTATGCTCCGTACATTCTAAGATTACCTGAACGCGATTTCCTTTTTTTGCCATGGTCTAAAATTTAGAGGACGCCTTGCGCTTTGGCCTCTTTGAGGACAGCTGCAATTCCTTTTTTATTGATGGTTTTAAGGGCCGAAGTAGACAGTTTAAGAGTAATCCAACGATCTTCTTCCACCAAGTAAAAACGTTTTTTTATCAGGTTGACCCCAAATCGTCTTTTGGTCTTATTCATAGCATGGGAAACGTTGTTACCAACCAATGCTTTTTTACCTGTAATTTGACAAACTTTTGACATCTCAAAAATTGATTTTTGTAAACGGAGTGCAAATAAACAATATTTTTAATGGATTGGCAAATGTTTTTTTGCCTTCCTTTCAAGAATTTTTAGGGTCATTTCTAAAGCTTTGTTTACCGATTTGAGAATGGTTTTCTCTCGATGATTCCCAAAATTGAAGTGTTCTACATGCCGAACACCTGGACCTATCACAGCTATGTAGACCGTGCCCACATCAGCATCCGAGTCTCCCTTTTGAGGACCTGCATTACCTGTGGTAGCCAAACCATAGTCACTTGAAAACTGTCGACAAGCCCCTTCGGCCATCGCCAAAGCCACCTCAGCACTTACGACAGAATGAGCCTTAATTAGTGAGGCAGGTACTTCTAAAATTTTTGTTTTAAGAGAAGTTTGATAAGGCACTGCACCGCCCACAAAATAAGATGATGCGCCAGGGATCGAACTGAGTGCTGCACCAATTCGCCCACCTGTGCAGCTTTCTGCGGTCGATATCGACATGTTTTGGTCGGTTAGCAAGTGACCTATTTGAGCTTCAATCGGTTGATCAGATTCAAACCCTGTGATGATTTCTCCAATTAAAGGATAAAGGTTCTCAAAAAGCGCGTCAACATCTTCAGTTAAGATCATTTCATCATTCCCCTTAGCCGTCAGACGCAGTCGTACCCTCCCCAAGTTAGGCAAATAAGCCAACTTAATATGATCGGGAAGTGCTGCTTCCCAATCAGATATAACCTCTGCAATACGGCTTTCTCCCCACCCATAGGTTAACATGGTTTTGTGAACAATGGCAGGGCGTTGAAAGTGTTGTTTAAGCTTGGGTAAGAGCTGTTGCTCCATCATATGTTTCATTTCATAGGGCACGCCAGGCAAAGAAACAAAAACTGTTTGCCCTTTTTTCATCCACATTCCTGCAGCAGTACCAAAAGGATTGTCTAGAAGCTCGGCCTTAGATGGCAGCATGGCTTGTGCTCGGTTTAAATCGTTGATGGGCACTTTGACATATTGTGCAAAAAGTTTCTCAATATGAGCCAATACATCTGGATTGTGCACCAACTCATCTTCAAAATAGGTGCAGAAACAATGTTTGGTGATGTCATCTTTGGTGGGGCCCAAACCTCCTGTCATGATGGTTAATGACACACGGTCTTGCGCAGCTGCCAAAGCTGATAATATGTCTTGTTCTTTATCAGAAATCGATCGAATTTGTGCAATTTCGATGCCAATACTATTGAGTTTTTTAGCAATATAAGCCGAGTTAGAATCGATTACCTGACCGATTAAGATTTCGTCTCCAATGGTTATAATTTCTGCCTGCATTATTTGATTTTAACCCCAAAGGCTTGTTGCCCTTCAATAAAACCCGCTAAAAAATCTCCGGCTTCAACAGGTCCAACACCTGCAGGTGTACCTGTAAAAATAACATCTCCAATCTTCAGGGTAAAAAATTCAGAAATATGGCTAATCAACTCATCAATAGACCAAATCATTTGAGCTGTAGTGCTCTCTTGAACAACTTGATTGTTTTTTTTTAATTGGAAACGAATGTCATTGATGTCAACAAAATCTTTTTTAGAAAACCATTTTCCAATACGAGCTGACCCATCAAATCCTTTGGCTTTTTCCCAGGGCAAACCTTTACTTTTGAGTTCTTTTTGCAAATCTCTAGCTGTAAAATCTATGCCCAATCCGATCTCATCGTAGTATTTGTGAGCAAACTCGGTTTGTATATACTTTCCAATCCGGTTAATCCGCACTAAAATTTCAACTTCGTAGTGAATGTCTTTGGAAAAATCAGGAATAAAAAAAGGTTGAGTGGGTTGCGCCAAAGCGGAGTCAGGTTTTATAAAAATGACGGGCGCATCGGGACGTGTATTGTTGAGTTCTTGAATATGATCGTTGTAATTACGACCTACACAGATCAGTTTCATCCTTTCCCGTTGTTAAATTTTTCTAGCCGTAGTGCAGTCAATACTTTTTTTGTGTAAAGAGGAAAATCTGCTTCTAGAAGCCAACCAAAATATCCAGGTTCTTTATCTAAAACTTCAGCCACCGTTTTGCCTTTGTGCTTACCAAAAGAAAAACAAGGTTCGTTTTCTTTATTCATTCGAATATATCCTGCAAAATCTAAACTAGAGTGGCGAGTGGTGAATGAACTGAGTTTTTCAACATCATTATCGAGGTCGTCATAATGAGCAATTTGAGCCTTCAACACCTCGTAAGTAGCTTGCGTATCTGCTGTGGCACTGTGGGCATTTTCGAGTTCTTTTCCACAATAAAACTTATAAGCTGCAGACAGCGTGCGCTGTTCCATTTTATGAAAAATGGTTTGCACGTCGACGGTGAGTTGTTTTTTAAAGTCTACATCAATACCAGCACGCAACATCTCTTCGGCAAGTAGTGGAATGTCAAAACGGTCCGAGTTATAGCCTGCCAAGTCAGCGGATTGAACCCAAGTTTGTATTTCTTTGGCAATCTCTTTAAAAACGGGCGCATTGGCTACCATCTCATCGCTAATTCCATGAACCGCGGTCGTTTCTGGCGGGATTGGCCTCTCAGGATTGACCAACCAAGTTTGAGATTTTTTGGTGTGATCTGGGAACACTTTCAATATGGAAATCTCTACGATCCTGTCTTTAGCAATATTGACCCCTGTGGTCTCTAAATCAAAAAAACATATTGGGCGTTTAAGCTTAAGCTCCATAATCAGATGGTTTGTGAGGTATCCCAGTTTTCAATGAGTTCTTTCATCTTCTTTATAAATAAACCTCCTATAGCACCATTAATAATTCTATGGTCATAACTATGTGAGATGATCATTTTCCTTCGAATTCCGATAAAATCACCTTGGTCTGTTTCCACAACAGCAGGAACTTTTCGAATGGCTCCTAGAGCTAGAATCCCTACTTGAGGCTGGTTGATAATTGGAGTACCCATCAGACTATCAAACATACCGATGTTGGTTACCGTATAAGTGCCGTTCTG
>JASFWO010000055.1:0-5900 GCA_050049275.1 Flavobacteriaceae bacterium
CAGTCTCAAAGGAACCACAGCCAATAAGTAACATAGAAAAGGAAATTATAGATAAGATGGTCTTTTGTCGGATGGCGGGTTGTGGTTTCATTTCAAAAACATTAGTGTTCAACTCTGTAAATTTAGTTAGATTTGCCTAACACATTGTTCATAACCAAAATTTATGCCAAAATAGTTTATGGGTAACAATTTAACAAAGAGAAGCCAGGATTACTCGAAGTGGTACAACGAATTGGTAGTCAAAGCTGACCTAGCTGAAAATGCAGCGGTTCGAGGCTGTATGGTAATTAAGCCATACGGCTACGCCATTTGGGAACGTATGCAAGCCGAGTTGGATCACATGTTTAAAGAAACAGGTCACTCCAATGCCTACTTCCCATTATTTGTTCCAAAAAGCTTGTTTGAAGCCGAAGAGAAAAATGCTGAAGGTTTTGCCAAAGAGTGCGCTATAGTAACTCATTATCGACTAGAAAATGATCCTGATCATGTAGGAAAACTTCGTGTTGACCCCAAAGCCAAGCTCGAAGAAGAGTTGATTGTTCGTCCAACGAGTGAGGCAATCATTTGGAATACATACAAAAACTGGATTCAGTCCTACAGAGACCTCCCCATTTTACTCAATCAATGGGCCAATGTTGTTCGTTGGGAAATGCGAACACGTCTTTTCCTACGAACCGCTGAGTTTCTGTGGCAAGAAGGACATACGGCTCATGCCACCCAACAAGAAGCTTTAGATGAAGCCGTCCTAATGAATGATGTATATGCACGATTTGTAGAGGGTTTTATGGGAATCCCAGTGATTCAAGGAACCAAATCCGAAAGTGAACGTTTTGCCGGTGCGGTTGAGACTTATTGCATAGAAGCTTTGATGCAAGATGGCAAGGCGCTTCAGGCTGGTACTTCCCATTTTTTAGGTCAAAATTTTGCGAAGGCTTTTGATGTAAAATTTGCAAATAAAGAAGGTGGTTTAGAGCATGTTTGGGCCACCTCATGGGGTGTATCTACGCGTTTGATGGGCGCTCTGATTATGACGCATAGTGATGATCAAGGATTGGTATTGCCTCCCAACCTAGCTCCACATCAAGTGGTTGTGGTGCCTATTTATAGAGGTGAAGAAGAACGTGACCGTGTTTTAGATGCTGCTTCTGAACTTACTCAGTCGCTAAAAGAAGCGGGTATTAGGGTGCATCTAGACAGTCGTGATACCCACAAACCAGGATTTAAATTCAATGAATATGAGCTCAAAGGTGTACCGCTTCGCATCGGCATAGGACCCAAAGACATTGAGAAGGGTACAGTAGAGTTAGCTAGGAGGGACAACCTCAGCAAATCTTTTGTTGCTCAAGATGGTTTGTCATCACATATTGTAGCTCTATTAGATGAAATACAAAAAAACCTTTTTGATCGTGCGCTTAAGTTTAGAAATGATCACATCACTGAAGTAGATAGCTACTCAGACTTTAAAAAAGTGCTAAAAGAAAAAGGTGGCTTTGTGTCTGCGCATTGGGACGGGAGTTCTGAAACGGAGAACAAGATCAAACAAGAAACCAAGGCGACAATAAGATGCATTCCTCTAAACAACCCTTCAGAGGAGGGCGTTTGTGTCTTCAGCGGTGCACCATCAAAACAGCGTGTCTTGTTTGCAAAAGCGTATTGATTTTTTATTTTTAACTGTTGCATGTTTCTAATCTATCATTTACATTTGCAACCGCAATAATAGGCCCGTTCGTCTATCGGCTAGGACGCCAGGTTTTCATCCTGGTAAGAGGGGTTCGATTCCCCTACGGGCTACAAAACATAAATTATGGCTAATCATAAGTCTGCATTAAAAAACATTCGATCTGACGAAACCAAGCGTTTACGCAACCGTCTTCAGCACAAAACTACGAGAAACGCCATCCGTAAGTTTCAGGAGCTCACAACTAAAAAGCAAGCTCAAAAAGCTTTGCCAGAGTTGGTTTCTAAAATTGACAAGTTGGCCAAACGAAATATCATTCATGCCAACAAGGCGGCCAACCTAAAGTCAAAACTGACTAAGCACGCTGCTTCATTGTAAAACAATACAACCCATAAAAAAAGGCTTCCCTAGGGAAGCCTTTTTATTTTGTACATATTTTAGATTTATTGATTCATGGAAATCAAAAACTCTTCATTGTTATGGGTACGTTTGATACGGTCTTCAATAAACTCCATGGCTTCCACAGGATTCATGTCGGCAAGATATTTTCGCATAATCCACATACGCTGTACCGTATTTTCGTCTAGAAGCATATCATCGCGACGTGTGCTAGAAGAAACCAAATCAATGGCAGGGAAAATACGTCGATTCGAGATGCGTCGATCCAACTGCAGTTCCATATTTCCAGTTCCTTTAAATTCTTCGAAGATAACCTCATCCATTTTAGACCCTGTTTCTGTCAAAGCCGTAGCAATGATAGAAAGTGATCCTCCATTTTCAATATTTCTTGCTGCTCCAAAAAAGCGCTTGGGTTTGTGTAAGGCATTGGCGTCAACACCACCACTTAAGATTTTACCGGATGCTGGCTGAACAGTGTTGTATGCTCGGGCAAGGCGAGTAATAGAATCCAAAAGGATGACCACATCATGACCACACTCTACCAATCTTTTTGCCTTCTCCAAAACAATATTGGCAACTTTTACATGACGGTCTGCAGGCTCATCAAAAGTAGAGGCGACTACCTCTCCTTTTACGTTGCGTTGCATATCTGTTACTTCCTCAGGTCTTTCATCAATGAGCAGAATAATCTGATATACCTCTGGATGATTGGCCGCAATTGCGTTTGCGACATCTTTAAGCAACATTGTTTTTCCCGTCTTAGGTTGAGATACAATCATACCCCTTTGTCCTTTTCCAATGGGTGAAAACAAATCCATAATCCTTGTAGATATGGTGCTTTGTTTTTCGGCAATATTGAATTTTTCATTTGGGAAAAGAGGGGTAAGGTGTTCAAATGAAACACGATCTCTTACCACATCGGGTGTAAGACCATTTATAAGCGAGACCTTTATTAAGGGGAAATATTTCTCCCCCTCTTTTGGGGGTCTTACGTGCCCCAAAACGGTGTCTCCCGTCTTTAAACCAAACAAACGGACTTGAGATTGAGAAACATAAATATCGTCAGGAGATGATAAATAGTGGTAATCTGATGAGCGTAAAAAGCCGTAACCTTCGTTCATCATTTCTAAGACACCTTCGCTTTCAATAATACCGTCGAACTCATAATCAGGTTGACGATAGCGATTTCTAGTGTCTTTGTTGTGTTTATTTTCGCTTTTGTCCACGTTTTTATCTACCCCATTAGAACGGTTATGCTCTCTGTCCCCATTATTTTGGTTGTTTTTGCGATTTTGATTTTGAAATTTTTGCTTGGAGCGCTGATGTTGAGGCGGTTTGTTCTCTTGTTTCGCTTTGGTTTTTTCATCTTTTTCAGATGATTTATCTTCTATGCTCTGCTCTTGGTTTTCCTCTTTAGCATCAGGAAGTCTCGACATATGGTCGATGATGCTGTATGCTAAATCGAGTTTTTTAAGGCCAGTAATAGGTTTTACACCGAGGGATTTGGCTAGTTCCTGCAATTCAGGAAGCTTTTTTGCTTTTAGTTCAGAAATTTCAAACATTATATGTGTTGAGTGGATAATATAAAAAAAGGAATAAAAGAATTCTATGAAAGGGGGCTGTATTCTTGTAGCGAATATACAACTTTTTTTATTTTTAAACGAAATTTCACTTATGATACAACGCATACAATCCCTCTATTTGATTCTTTCTGCACTTCTTCAAGGTCTGGGTCTGATATTTTATCCCAAACGCCTGTTATTAAGCGCTAAAGAGTTTGCTTACGACCAACATTATTTAATGCTTATTGTGTTTGTCTTGATGACTGCAGGCCCTGTGGCAGTTGTTTTTTTATTTAAAAACCGACAGTTGCAGTTTGTGTTAAATCGTTTGTTTATAGCCGCTACCCTTGTCATATGGGCAATTCATATTATAGGGTATGTCAAATTAGAAAAAGCCGATTTATCACATATGGCTCCCATGCTTGTCTATCTGTTTTATATGCTGTTATTGGTCATGGCTAATAAAGCCATAAAGCGCGACGAGGACTTGGTAAGGGCTTCAGATCGTATTAGATAGTTATGTATAGATATACTCCTAAAAAAAGATATAAGAAAACCTTGTCTTTCTTCGAGCAATATGTGCGGAAAAAGTCCGTAATTCTGGATATTGGTATTGAAAACCCGCTGGCTCTTAAACTAAAAGCTCTAGGACATGAGGTTTATAATACACAAGGAGAGGATCTTGATGTAAACTTTTCTGCTGTTAAGACCTCAAAATACGATGTGGTTACTGCTTTTGAAATACTTGAACACCTAGTTTCGCCCTATCCATTACTCAAAGCAATAAAAGCTCCTAAATTGGTGGTCAGTGTGCCACTAAAACTATGGTTTGCTGCTGCCTATCGAAGCAAATCAGACCTCAGAGACAGACATTATCACGAGTTTGAATCATGGCAATTCGACTGGTTGCTGGAAAAAGCGGGCTGGCGCATTGTAGCTTCAGAAAAATGGACCAACCCTGGACGTTTTACATTGGGTGTTCGACCCATACTACGTTGGTTTACACCGCGATACTACATTGTGTATGCTGAAAGAACCTTGGATTCTGTAACATGAAAATTGGTATCATCATCCCTGCTCACAACGAAGCGGCCTTTATCCAAAATACATTGGATTCTTTGGTCTCTCAGACTCGATTGCCAGATGTGTTGTGTGTTGTAGACGATAATTCTACAGATGAAACATCTGATATTATAGCTTCCTATTCACACAAGCATCCATGGATACACAATATAAAGACACAATCATCTGATCGACATTTGCCTGGCGCCAAAGTAATTCGAGCATGGAAGCATGGATTGAATTCTGTCTCTGATTGCGATGTTATATGTAAGTTCGATGCAGACCTTGTTTTTCCTCCTGATTACTTAATGTGTATGTCGGAACGTTTTAAAAATCAATCAAACCTTGGGATGTTTGGAGGGGTACTTCAAGTGATAGATGAGGATGGTGCTTGGTTAGATGAGGGCATATCAAACCCGAATCACATTCGCGGCCCCATTAAAGCTTACAGAAAAAAATGTTTAGATCAGATAGGAGGTCTCAGGGAAGCCCTAGGTTGGGACACGCTCGATGTTTTGTTGTCACAATATCATGGTTGGGAAACCATCACAGACCCAAACCTGAAAGTAAAACACCTCAGACCTACAGGATCTGGGTATGCCTTACCAAAACATATGGAGGTATTTTATGCGCTTCGCTACGGGTATTTGTTGAGTATGTTGGCGACATTCAAACAACAATCCTTTAACGTTAAGACATTGTGTCGAGCTCATCGAACCTATTTTAAAGCGAAATCAAACAATCTCTCTTTTTTAGTCAACAAAAAAGAAGGAATCTTTATAAGGTGTTTAAGATGGCGAGGAGTTTGGAAGCGCTTATTTTCTGGGCGCTAACTCTATGGCTTCTAGATCTTTGATATCTCCTTGATCAAGGGTAAAGCGCAATAGGGTTCTGATTTTGTGAAATCCTTTTGTCCCTACAGCACCTGGATTGAGATAAAGGGTTTGATGTTTTTTATCGAATTGTACTTTGAGAATATGAGAATGTCCACAAACAAACAGTTTCGGTTTTTTTTGAATGAGTAGTTCCGAAACGCCTTTGGAGTACCGACCGGGTCTACCTCCTATATGTCTCATATATACCTTTACTTGTTCACATTCAAAAAAAAGATCTTCTGGAAATTCTGTTCGGATTTCTGAGCCGTCTATATTTCCATAAACAGCTCTCAGGGGTTTTATTTTTTGTAAAGCATCAGTTAC
>JASFWO010000112.1:0-3749 GCA_050049275.1 Flavobacteriaceae bacterium
GGTTTGATGTCCTTTTATTTCGAGCAGATGGAAGCGTTCAACTCATCGTAGAATGCAAGGCTCCCCATATTCCTATTGATCAAAAGGTATTTGATCAGATTGCGCGATACAATCAAAAATTCAACGCAACCTACATGATGGTCACAAACGGAATTGAACATTATTTCTGTACCTTCGACCATCATAATAAAAAATATGTGTTCCTTCCAGACCTACCTGATTTAAATCCATAGTTGTTTGAAAACCGCCATTGTCATATTGAACTATAACGGAAAAGACTTGATTGCTAAATATCTACCGAGCATCATTCAGCATCGTTCTGGAGCCGATATATGGGTTGTCGATAATGCATCAACTGATTTGTCCTTGGAGTTTATTCACGAAAATCATCCAATAGTTAAGACTTTGAAACTTTCAGAAAACTTAGGTTATAGCGGAGGTTACAATGCTAGTATACAAGAAATTGACGCAGATCTTCTTTGCTTGGTTAACAATGATGTTGGGTTTGACAGAGATTGGATTCCACAAATCGAGGATTATTTTATAAAACATCACGAGGTTGCCATTATTCAACCCAAAATCTTATCAGATGTCCATAATGGATATTTTGATTATGCGGGTGCCGCAGGGGGTAGAATTGATTTTATGGGACTCCCCTATTGCCGGGGTCGTGTACTCCAAAATTGTGCAAAAGATCGTGGTCAATACAACGATGTCGCGTCAATACAATGGGCAGGTGGTGCCGCTTTTTGCATACGTAGAGATGTTTTTTTGGATTTGGGTGGTTTCGATGAAGATTTTTTTATGCATTTCGAAGAAATTGACTTATCTCTTCGAACATTGGCAAAAGGATGGCATATTCATTATTTAGGAATGGCTCAAGTAAATCACCTTGGAGGTGGAAGTCTTCAGGCCAACAACCCAACCAAACTCTTCTATAACATTCGAAACTCAATGCTAACCTACACTAAGTCCCTTCCTCTTCATGTCTTTATTTACTGGCTCTTTTTGCGTTTGGGATTCGACTTCTTTTTAGGATTGTATTTTGTTCTAACAGGCCGGTTAAAACATATGTTTGCGATTGTTAAGGGACACCACAGTTTTTTTTACAACTTCCCTTTATTTTGGAAAAAAAGATCCGTTATGTTCAATCCTTTTCAAAACAAATCAGTCTTTATTGAATATTTAAAAGTAAAAACAAACGCTCAATACGATATTCGTTAAAATAACGTTAATTTAAAATATACGATGTTAATTTTTTTAAATTTGACAAAACTTAATTTCACATCAATGAAAAAAACCCTCATTCTGTTGGCTGCTCCAATTTTGCTAGCCTCATGTGTTTCTCAAAAGAAATATGCTTCTCTCGAAACACAACACAATCAAACCAAAGATTTGCTCAACTCAGCAACCGTCAAACTAAATACTTGTATTGACGAAAAAGCTACAAGTGAAGCTTCATTGGCAGCACTTAAAGAACAAAACAGTTTTTTAAGAGCTAACAATCAAGATTTAATAAACAATATGGGCAATCTAACTACCTTATCCCAGAAAGGTGCTGAAAATCTTGAAAAATCTCTAGAATCTCTTAAAGAAAAAGACCTGACCATACGTAAAATGCAAGATGCAGTCACTCGTCGTGATTCTGTTACCCTAGCCTTGGTTACAAGTCTAAAAGGTGCACTTATTGACATTAACGATTCTGATATTGAAGTCAATGTCGAAAAGGGTGTTGTATTTATTTCTATTTCAGATAAATTATTGTTTAACTCAGGGAGTTACATGGTTTCCAACAGAGCAAAAGAAGTTCTTGGTAAAGTAGCCACTGTACTTAACGATAAGCCTGAAATTGAATTTTTAGTCGAAGGCCATACGGACAATGTTCCTATTCGAAATGAAGTGTTGTTAGACAATTGGGATTTGAGTGTTAAAAGAGCCACTTCAGTGGTTCGTGTTCTACAAAACGATTTTGGTGTATCTCCAGAGCGTATGACAGCAGCTGGTCGAAGCTACTATATCCCTCTAGATGACAACGAAACAACTTCTGGAAGAGCAAAAAACAGAAGAACGCGCATTGTTGTATTACCTAAACTCGATCAGTTTTTTGAATTGATTGAACAAGGCATGGAAAAAGCAACGGCCAACAACTAATTTCTTCATCACAGAAATAACATAAACGCAACTTTCGGGTTGCGTTTTTTTTTGGTTAATTTTAAGGATATGATGGGACTCAAAAAAATATTGTCCGAAAGCGAAATAAAAAGAATTGATTTACTCACGATAGAGAAAAACAATCTACGGTCTATCGATTTAATGGAGCAAGCTGCTGAAGCTTTTGTGCAATATTTAATGACTCAACATATTGCCAACCAAACCATTATCGTATTGTGTGGGCCAGGAAATAATGGTGGAGATGGTCTTGCAATTGCCAGACTCTTAATTGACCATGGGTTTCACACAAAGGCATTTTTAATAAACACCAAAAAAGAAGTTTCTTCGGATTGTTCTGATAACCTAAAAAGACTCCCTAGCACAATTTTAGTCTCCAAACGCTCACAGATCCCAGATCTAAGCAATGCAGACATTATCATAGATGCTTTGTTTGGAATAGGTTTACATGGAAGCTTGGAGGGCGTATATGCTCAGATGATTCAAGCTGTCAATAATTCAAAAAAACTTGTTTATTCAGTGGATGTTCCATCGGGATTGCCAGCCGACTCAATAACCAACTCAGATATTGTGATTTGTGCAGATATGACTTTGACATTTCAAAGACCTAAAGTTTCTTTCTTTTTTCCTGAACATAAACATTTTATCAAAAAATGGGTTGTTATTGATATTGGATTGGATGAAATACTTATTCAACAAAGCAATTCCAACATATATGTTCTTGACAAAGAAATACAAAATCAAGTCAAGGCTAGAACGAAATTTTCTCATAAAGGACAATTTGGACATGGTCTGTTATTAGCAGGCTCATATGGAAAAATGGGTGCCGCTGTATTGGCTGCTCGAGCTATGATGAAAAGTGGCGTCGGCTTGTTAACTGTTCAAGTACCTAAATGTGGTATAAACATCATGCAGGTTTCAGTCCCTGAGGCCATGTGTGTTGTTGATCCATCAGATTCTTCATTAACCGAATTAACTAACACAAAGCCATATAATGTTGTTGTTTTAGGTCCAGGTATAGGAACTGACGCACCAACTGAACAATTGATTCATAAACTCCTTAAAACAATTGAAGTGCCTCTTGTTATAGATGCAGATGCAATCAATATTTTGTCTAAACATCCAGAATGGACAATGCACCTGCCAAAAGGAAGTGTTTTAACCCCTCACATAAAAGAATTTGATCGCTTGATAGGTGGGGTTTCACAAAGTTCTGATAGGTTGATTCAGGCGCAAGATTTTGCCGCCAAGCATCATTGTATTGTTGTGTTGAAAGATGCATGTACTTGGGTGATTGACAACAAGGGAAATCGCTTCATCCATTACGGGGGAAATCCTGGCATGTCCACTGCGGGTAGCGGAGATGTTCTTACAGGAATAATAGGCAGCTTAATTGCGCAAAATTACAATTCAACCGAATCAGCTTGTATAGGGGTCTTCCATCACGGCTTAGCAGGTGATACTGCAGTAAAAACAACAGGATATATGGGCCTAACAGCTTCTACTATCATCGATAATCTTAAAATAGATTGATTTTTACCCTTTGAAATTTCCTGCGCCCTGTCGGGTGATTTTTATTT
>JASFWO010000003.1:0-17896 GCA_050049275.1 Flavobacteriaceae bacterium
AATTTCCAAATCATTGTCTTGTGCGATGGTCAACACATTTCCAATGGTTACAGCCACTTGGTTTTCAGAAGTTTCTCCAGAACTATAGTCAATGGTTGAAAAGTCTGAATTCAAAGAGCCCTCCAAAACGTAAGTAATGGTAGTGGGCGCTTCGAAATCGGGCGCGGACCAAATCAAACGCTCCAGCACATTGCCAGGGATTTGATCAAAGATTTTATAAACCGTATTGGGTTCGTTTGTGAAACTTACCTTTTCAACTGGCTCTTGGGCAGTAAATACCAAATAGTCCTCATTGTCACAAGAGGCAAAGGTGAATAAGGCTATAAGCCCCAGAAATAGATATCTCATTTTTATCGTTGTTTTCATATTGTTAAGATTAGTAGTCAGGATTTTGAGTTAGGTTTTCATTTACAAGCAAGATGTCTTCAGGAAGAGGAAAAATCTTTCTGTGATTTTCAGAAGCTTTTCCGTTGGCAGCGCCCGCTTTAAAGGGCCACAGGTAATTGGCTCCAATAAACTGATTGTTGCGAATCAGATCTACCCTGCGTAGGCCCTCCCAATACAGCTCTCTTTGACGCTCATCCATTACAAAATCAATGGTTAGGTCAGAAGCCGCAATAGCAGTCGCATTGGCCCTTTCACGAAGTGCGTTGACAAGGCTCACCGCGGTAGATGTGCTGCCACCACCACCACGAACCACAGCCTCGACATAATTGAGGTGTACCTCTGCCAATCGAATCACAGGCAGATCTGTATCCACAAAGTTTCCAGAAGCATCACTTCCCGCAGCCCCAGACGAGTCTATATTTTTGAATTTGGTTACTGCATAACCATCACCAAAAGCAGAAATACTTTCGATCTCATAGTTCTGACCATTTGTGAAGAACATCGCCCGTGCATCAGACCAAGCGGTTGGATGACCATCTGTGTTTGAAACAGTTACAGAACTGCCGAATTTTTCAACCAGTGTTTTGGTTGTACGTGTACCACCCCAACCACCATTGATTCCAAAATCATCAGGGTTCATATTTCCACCAACTGCAGCATGTACTAAGAAAGTATTACCTGCCCAAGTTTGAGAGTTTAAACCATCGTAAACCAAGGTGAATATGAACTCATTCTGTGCGCCATTCATGTGGTTATCCGCCAAGAAAAGTTCGTCATAGGCTGTTCCGTTGTTGTTGGCATCATTGGTGTTGATCGAATAGGTCGATCCCATGACCGTTTCGGCTTTAGAAATGACATCTGCATAGCGATTTTGGCCGATATATACTTCCGCGTTGAGGTAAATTCTTGTCAACAAAGCAGAAGCGGCAACTTGATCGACACGTCCATATTCATTGCTACCTGAAACTGTCAATAAGGACTCGAGCTCCAAGAGCTCTTGTTCAACAAAATCGAAAATTTCTTGACGATTGCTCTGCTCTGGCAGTCCAAATGAGATCTGAGTTACCAAAGGTACATTGGCAAACAAATCCATGAGTTGGCTGTAAGCAAAAGCACGAATAAAGCGCGCTTCGGCTATGTACACCGCCACACGACTGTCTGAAGACCCCATGGCAGTGGCATTCTCGATAAATGAATTGGCAAAGGACACCACTTGTGATAGCCTGAAATACATGCCTTTGACATAAACGTTGTTTACGCCCCAAGACATTTCATGGATATTAGGCAATCCTGGATCTCCCCACGCAACAACTGCGTTGTCTGTCGTCAACTCATTGAGCGTAAACAACAAGCGCGTAAATTGGGAGGTTCCCTCGTCTATGATGCTGGGATCGATGTCGGCATCACCTGCTGGTCCTTGCTGACCAGTAAGTGCCAAAGAACCATAGACTTTGGCCAAGGCACCGAGAGCATCGTCCGTAGTTTTATACACGTCAACTTCTGTAAAAAGGTCGGGGTCTGTAGGGTTTTGCGTGAGATCGTCATGACACGAAAAAAACACAAGGCCCGAAAGACAAATTGATATGATTGATATTTTCTTCATAATAAAATATGTTTAAAAGTTAAGATCCACCCCAACAGAAACCACTCTTGAACGGGGGTAAAAGTTGTTGTCTATACCACCAATAATCTCCGGATCGATCCCTGTGTAATCTGTTACAACCAGTAGGTTGTCTGCAGACACAAACAAGCGAATCGGAGATTTCATCATTGCATTATCAATAGTGTAACCCAATGTGACATTGTCCAGCCTAAAGAATGATGCATTTTGAATAAAATAATCACTCAAAAAGTTTTTGTCTGAAATGGTATTAAACTCATGGTTCAAAAATCCTGCATGGAGGTTGTCCAAACGGTTGAGCTGAGTGGCAGACATAATCGATGCGGTAGAAGCATTGTTGTTGTAGACATAATTGCCAATACTTGCACGACCAGCCACACTAAGATCAAAAGCTTTGTAGCGTAGGTTTAGTGTCGCACCCATGTTGATGTCCGCATAGGGATCTTTGTAGAAATACTTGTCATCGTTGTTGATGACACCATCACTATTCAAATCTGCATAAGCACCTTCGATCGGCTTACCATCGGCATCATAAATTTGTTTATACACATAGTAAGAAAAGGGTGCCAAACCAGTCTGATGGTATTGAATTGTATTTCCTGTTCCACCCGAAATACCACCTACATTTTGTTCATTTTCCAACCGTGTGATGGTATTGTCGTTAAACGAAACATTGTAACCCAAATTGAGTTGGAAGTCATCGGATTCAAAAACAACGGCATTAAGATCCACCTCAATACCTTTGTTTTCCATGTCACCAATATTGGCTGAAATTGTTGAGCCAAAGTTTGTAAAAGGATCGGTAATGGCTGTAGCTATCAAGTCTTTGGTTTCCTTGATATAGGCATTCACGCTACCACTCAATCGGCCAGAGAACATACTAAAATCTAAACCTGCATTGAGGGTTTGTGCGACCTCCCAGCGCAAATCTTTGTTGATAGGCGCAGGTCTGAATGTCTTGTAGAAAGATGACCCAAACCCATACTGGGCTTGTTCGGTAGAAATCACATAACGGGTGAGGAAGTTATAATCTCCCAATCCGTTGACGTTACCCATTTGACCATATCCAATTCTCAATTTCAACTGATCTATTTGCTTGACCTCAAAAGCCTCCTCATTGTGAATGTTCCAGGCCAAAGCCACAGATGGAAAATATCCCCAACGATCATCAGGGCTCAATTTAGAAGAAGCATCTGCCCTTAAAGTTGCGGTCAACAAATACAAATCGTTGAAGTTAAAATTCGCGCGACCGAAATAAGACAACAATACATTTTTGCTTGTATCCACAAAGGAGTTTGTGACCGAGTTGTCCTCATTTACAGAACCATCGGGGTTTAAGATTTCTTTGTAGTTAGAACTTGAGTTATCATATTCAAAAGACTGATACGAATATCCAGCCGTGAGACTCATATCGATTTCTGAAAAGGAATGGTTAAAGTTTAAGTAAGCATCAAACAATTGGTTTGTGGACTTGTTGTTGTATTGGCTTCCACTTCCGTTGAATCCATCTTCATCTGTTGGAATGAATTTGGATGTTTCCGTAAAACCTGTGCCTTCAGACTCATCCAAACCTACACTAACAGTGGCCGTTAGATTGTCCACAAATGGCAGGTCATAGTCAATTTTGGCATTGGCAATCAGACGATCTACTTCTGACTGATCTTCTGTAAGATGTAGCAAAGCCAAAGGGTTTGTGGGAGACAAAGACAATTTTTTACCATTAGACATCCATGAATAAAAACCGTCATAGGGAGAGTTAACATCATAGATAGGTTTGGTAGGATCGAATTGTACGGCAGTACTGATTGCGCCGCGATTGGCAAAGTCATTTTTGGTGTTTTGCAATCTCGCACTCAGGTTGACTCTCAAAGCGTTGTCTAAAAAGCTTGGAGAAAGACTGATACTTGAAGTAATACGCTCGAACTGATCTCCGATAAGGATACCTTCTTGATCTGTTTGACCTACTGACAAGCGCACGGGCACTCCGTAGATTGAAGACGAAACAGAAAAATTATTGTCTACCCCAGAGGTTTCTTGATAAATGTAGCTTTGCCAGTCCGTATTGGCGGTTCCTAATTTGGAAATAAAGGCTTCATTTCCAGTTCCAGTAATAACAGAGCGAAACTCATCGGCAGTCAGCACATCCACAAAATCAACAGGTGTGGAAGTAGAACCTTTGGTAGTTAGAGAAACATTGATTCCGCCCGATTTGGAGCCTTTCTTCGTAGTGATCAAAATCACCCCGTTGGCAGCTCTTGATCCGTAAATGGCTGAAGCAGAGGCATCTTTTAAAACACTAATAGCTTCAATATCAGCTGGATTGATGGCGTTGAGCGGGTTTCGAGAACCCCCAATACCTCCCCCATCTAGTGGAATGCCATCCACCACATAGAGTGGGTTTGAATTAAGATTCAAAGAACCAATTCCTCGTATGAGTACGTTGGCGCCTTCTCCAGGACCTCCATTGTTGGAGCTGATGGTAACACCAGCTACTTTTCCTTGGAGCAACTGTTGGGTTGACACAACATTTCCATCAGAAAAGTCTTTAGCGGTTACCAGATCCACAGCACCTGTTAAGTCCTTTTTCTGGGTTGTTCCGTATCCGATTACCACCACCTCACTCAATTCTGAAGCAGAAGCAATCATCACAACGTCAAGGCTAGATCCAGAAACCAAAAGAGATTGTGTTTCGAATCCCAAATAGGAAAATTCTAAAGTTTGACCATCGTTGGCACGAATGCTGAAAAGACCATCAAAATCTGTAGAGACTCCTTGTGCAGTTCCTTGTACTACTACGTTGACCGACGGTAGTGGGTTGCCCGCACCGTCAGTCACTACACCACTCACGGATTGCTGTGCCATTAAGGCAGATGATGCAAACACGCAAACGGCAATTAAACAATAATGTAACTTATTCATTTAGTTGGTTTTAGGTGTTAATTTTAACATAAACACACACTTTCACATGAAACGAATCTATGTAAAGAAATTGTTAACCAAAAGTCTTAACTTGCACTAGATTCAACTACAACGTTGTAGTAGAGTTACGAAAACGTTTTCGTGTTAAAAACTTTTAAATCATCAACGAATAGATCTTTATTTTAGCAATATCAAATTAAAATAAGGTTTTTATTGATAGATTTGTAAAGCTATGAAACAAAAAATCACCTTAAAGAAGATTGCACAGGAGTTTAATGTCTCCATTTCTACAGTTTCCAAAGCTTTAAAAGACAGCCATGAAATCGGTCAGGAAACCCGCGATCGGATTCAAGCTTTTGCCAAATTCTACAATTACCGCCCCAACAACATCGCCCTGAGTCTAAAACATAGAAAAACAAAAACCATTGGCGTCATTATTCCAGAAGTCGTTCACTATTTTTTTGCATTGATAATCGAGGGGGTCGAGCAAATCGCCAGCCAAAGGGGTTACAATGTGGTGGTTGCACTGTCCAACGAATCGCTAGAGAAAGAAATCATCAACATGGAAACCCTGGCAGATGGTTTGATCGATGGGTTTATACTATCCCTTTCGAAAGAGACTTTGCGCATGCAAGACTATCACCATATCAACGAAGCTATGGGTTTGGGCATGCCTGTGGTGTTGTTTGACAGAACTGTTCCCGAAATAGCCTGTGATAAGGTAGTTGTTGATGACACTCAGGGAGCTTACAACGCTGTGATGCATCTTTTTGAGAGGGATCGAAAAAATATTTTGTTGCTTACAACAGAAGACTATATCAGTGTTGGAAGGCTCCGTACACAAGGCTATTTTCAAGCACTTCAAGAGAAGGGAATACCTCTTAACAATGACCTAATTATCAAAGTAGTTGATCATGAAAATTCAGACATCATTATGTCTCAATTGGAAGCCGATATTTTGAAAGCTTTTGAGCAACACCCCAATATTGACGCCATTTTTGCAGTAAATGAAATCTATGCAGCGGCGGCACTACGGGTAGTTAGAAAGTTAGAATTAAAAGTTCCTGAACAAGTTTCCATCATTTGTTTTACCGATGGATTGATTTCAAAATATTCTTCACCAACCCTTAGCACCGTCAGTCAGCATGGCGAAGAAATAGGAAAACAAGCCGCACACTTGCTCATAGACCGACTCGAAAGTGGAGATGAAAATCACCCCGTCTCTACTTCTGTTGTACCCTGTAGTATAGTGCAGCGGGAATCAACATAAATTTGTTTGTTTAAAAAATAATCTGTTACATTTGTCGAATCAAAGCTAAACACACACTTCACATTTTTTAGTTTTGATGAGCTTGTGCTTATCATAATTTAAAACTCAAATTATGAGAAAGCAGATTTTGGGTTTCTGGGAAATTTGGAACATGAGTTTTGGATTTCTTGGTATTCAATTTGGATTCGCCTTACAAGGCGGTTTTATGTCGCGTATTTTTCAAACATTGGGTGCGTCCAAAGACGACATTCCTTTGTTATGGATTGCAGCGCCCTTGACTGGACTGGTTGTGCAGCCTATTATCGGGTATCTTTCAGACCGTACCTGGCACAGCAGACTGGGTAGGCGTAGGCCCTATTTTTTGATCGGGGCTATTTTGAGCTCAATAGCTCTTTTTTGGGTTCCTCACTCTCCTACGCTTTGGATGGCAGTAGGATTTCTGTGGGTTCTGGATGCATCCATCAATATCAGCATGGAACCTTTTCGTGCTTTGGTTGCAGACAAACTTCCGGAAAGCCAACGCTCCTACGGATTTGTTACCCAAACTTTGATCATTGGAATCGGTACATGGGTGGCGAGCAACTTACCATGGTTTGTTTCTCAGTTGGGTATAAGCGATGCCGCTGAGCCCGGAGTTGTACCCATGTCTGTCAAAATAGCATTTGCCATCGGGGCATTTGTATTTTTGACAAGTATTCTTTACACCATTTTTACCACTTCTGAGTACCCCCCAGAAGACCTTGATACGTTTCGAAAATCCAAAAATGAATCTGAAAAAGGACTGGTTAATGAAATTATAAATCATGTGAGCAACATGCCCCAAGCCATGCGAAAACTCGGTGTAGTGCAGTTTTTTAGCTGGTTTGCGTTCTTCACGATGTGGAGCATGGCCAATCCTGCGCTGACAGAACATGTTTACAAGGCCCCTGCACCGATTGAGTCACAATATGATTTTACCGATCCCGAATCGTCCGCATTGTTTCAGGAAAAGAATACCGCATTTCAAAAAGCCTCCAATCTGGTAGGGGCGAACATGGGCAACTACGGACTCTCATCCATGGCTTTTGCTCTTTTGCTTACACTTTACACTTCCAAAAGAAGAATCAACCGAAAAATGGTTCATTTGGTTTCGCTCGCATTGGGTGGGCTTGGTTTTTTGATGATGTATGTAGTCCCAAACCCGCAATACCTCAGTCTATGGTTTGCCCTTGTTGGCATCTCATGGGGTAGTATTTTATCGATGCCATATGCCATGCTATCTAGTGCCATTCCAGCAGAAAAAATGGGAATTAGCATGGGTATTTTCAACATGTTTATCGTACTTCCACAGATCGTAGCTGCTCTTGGAGGCATCAATCTTATTTACAATCTGATGGGTGATGCGCCTATCTACGCAATGGTAATGGCAGGATGTTCGCTTCTTGTAGCGTCGGTTGCCAATCTGATGATTCGTGATCCAAAAATAATTAGTTACCAACCCAATTAAATGACAAAAGGACTCATTTTCGATTTAGATGGTGTGATTGTGGATACGGCTCGCTTTCACTATACAGCCTGGCGTGAACTGGCTGCGGAGTGGGGCTATAAACTATCCTACAAAGAAAACGAACAACTCAAAGGAGTGAGCAGAATGGACTCCATCCGAAAAATTGCTCAATGGGCTGGTAAGGATTTCGAACAAGACGCTCTTGTGAAAATGGCAACTGCCAAAAACGAATTGTACCTGAATTTATGTGAATCTTTATCCATCCAAGATGTCCTACCCGGTGTGTTACGCATATTGCATGACAGTATAAACAAAGGCCTAAAACTTGCTGTTGGATCTGCCAGTAAGAACGCAACTCTTGTGTTGAAAAAATTGGGAATAATCGATTTGTTTGAAGTGGTTGTCGATGGAAATATGGTCACTCATTCCAAACCCCATCCGGAAGTCTTTATCAAAGCAGCTCAATCGATGGGGCTACAACCCTCGGAATGTATCGTTTTTGAGGACGCCCAAGCGGGCATAGAGGCTGCCAGGGCAGGTAATATGTTTGCCGTTGGTGTAAGCCTAGATATGTTAATCGGTTGTGATTATCAAATAAATAATTTTAAAAAAATAACAGTAGAAACCCTGCTAGAAAAAGCTGAATCTTTGAAATGAAACAACAACATTTTATAGAACCTCATGATTGGAAAATCATTGAAAATGGTTTCAACCCTTCGACCGTAAAGGCGGCAGAAAGCATCTTTAGTCTTGGTAACGGAGCTATGGGGCAGCGTGCCAATTTTGAAGAATCCTACAGTGGACCCAGTTTTCAAGGCAGCTACATTGGTGGGGTCTATTACCCTGACAAAACAAAAGTAGGCTGGTGGAAAAACGGTTATCCCGACTATTTTGCCAAGGTGCTCAATGCACCCAACTGGATCGGTATAGATGTCGAAGTGGATGGAGAAAAACTCGACCTGAATCGTTGCAAAAGCATCCCTGTTTTCAGACGAGAATTGGACCTAAGAACAGGTGTGTATAAAAGAACTTTTGAGGTTGAAATGGCAAATGGTATAAAACTGCGTTGTGAATCCCAACGGTTTTTATCTATGGCTGAAAATGAGCTGGGTGTGATCGACTATAAAATCACTCTCCTGTCCTATTCAGCCACGATTACTATAAACTCCTATGTAGATGGGGACATCAAAAACAATGACACCAACTGGGAAGATCCTTTTTGGCATCATCAAGACATCAAAGCAAGTGGGCATTCATTGTTTCTTCTTTCTAAGACCAATAAGTCAAACTTCCATGTTTGCACCTATGCACACAATCAGTTTTTTGTAAATGGCAACATGCAAGAACATCTTAAAGAAGTTAGTAATGGCCCCAGTAGTTTGGGACACTCCTTCACTCAAAAAGTGAACTCTGGAGATGTTATTAATGTGCTCAAGTTTGGCGGCTATGTAGCAGGAACCAATCATGGTGAAAATGGTTTGATAACAAGAGCTAAAAGTCTGATTTCTAATTCTTTAGAAAAAGGACATGAAGCCCTGTTAGAGGAACATTGTGAGGTCTGGAAAAACATTTGGACCATGTCGGATATTGAAATCTCGGGGGATCAAAAAGCACAACAAGCCATCAGGTTCAACATATTTCATCTCAACCAAACCTACACAGGCACAGACGCTCGTCTGAACATCGGTCCAAAAGGGTTTACAGGAGAAAAATATGGAGGCAGTACCTATTGGGATACAGAAGCTTATTGCCTACCCTTTTACATGACCACTAAGGACAAGCATGTAGCCCGAAACTTATTGCAATATAGATTTAATCATCTGGAAAAAGCCATAGAAAATGCTGAAAAACTTGGGTTTAACAATGGTGCAGCGCTTTATCCAATGGTGACAATGAATGGTGAGGAATGTCATAACGAATGGGAAATTACTTTCCAAGAAATTCACCGAAACGCTGCCATTGCCTATGCCATTTTTAACTACGAGCGTTACACCGGAGACGAAAGCTATTTGCGGGAAATGGGTCTCGAGGTCTTGATTGCCATCGCCCGTTTTTGGGAACAACGCACAAGCTTTTCCAAACCCAAGGAAAAGTTTGTAATACTTGGCGTAACAGGTCCAAACGAATACGAAAACAACATCAACAACAACTGGTACACCAACTACGCTGCCAAATGGTGTTTGGAGTATGCGGCTCAAAAAGTGAATGAGATTAAATCAAACTATCCAGGTGATTTCAAACGCATCCAGCTTCGTACAGGTCTAAAGACACTCGAAAGTGACCAATGGAAACAGATCGCAAGCAATCTGTATTTGCCTTTTGATGCGTCATTGAATATATACCTCCAACAAGACAACTTTTTGGACAAAGAAATATTACCTACCAGTGTGATCGATCCAGCAGAGCGCCCCATCAACCAGCATTGGTCCTGGGATCGAATATTGCGCTCACCCTACATCAAACAGGCCGATGTTCTGCAAGGATTTTACTTCTTCGAAGCTGATTTTAGCAAAGAAGAGCTGTCTCGACACTTTGACTTTTATGAACCCCTAACTGTTCACGAATCTTCGTTATCGCCATCCATTCATGCCATACTGGCTGCCTGGTTAGGCCGAACCGATAAGGCCTATGAGATGTATTTGCGAACTTCTCGATTGGATTTAGATGATGTCAATTGTGAGGTAGATGAAGGGCTACACATTACCTCTATGGCTGGTACTTGGATGAGTGTAGTTGAAGGTTTTGGAGGTATGCGAGTGATTGACAATCGTTTGCACCTCAATCCTCAACTGCCGAAAAAATGGAAAGCGTATTCATTTAATATCAATTTCAGAAATCAAATTATTCAGGTACGTGTCACTCGCAAAAAAACACATTGTAAACTCTATGGAACAGAACCCATCGAAGTAATGATCCATGGCAATGGTGTGTGGCTTGAGCCTCAAAAGTCTCTAATCATCAATTAAACCATGAAGAACAGCATAGTAATTCTACTAACTTGTTTGAGTTTGATTATGCCTGTTTTTGGGCAAGTTCAAAAGGTAGAGCCCCCGTTTTGGTGGGAGGGAATGAAAGATTCATCAATGATGCTTACTCTCTACGGAACAGACCTGGCTGCCTATGAGGTGTCCTCTGAAGGGTTGTATATCACCGAAGTAGTTCGGTTGGAAAGCACAAATTATTTGTTTGTGTATCTCGACCTATCAAACACCCAAGCTGGCCACTATCAGCTAACGCTTAGCCACAAAACAAAGCCGACAATCAAAGTTCCCTATGAAATACAAACCCGTACTGAGGGTTCGGACCTAAGAAAGGGTTATGACAGTTCAGACTTTATTTACCTGATCATGCCCGATCGTTTTGCCAATGGCGATCCTTCGAATGATGCCCACCCAGAACTCGCAGACAAACCCAACAGAAAAGACCCTTGGGCCAGACATGGAGGAGATCTGCAGGGGATTATAGATCATCTGGACTACCTTGAGGATTTGGGCGTTACTGCTCTCTGGAACACTCCTGTGGTAGAGGACAACGATCCCAAAGGTTCTTACCATATGTATGCAGCCAGCGATGTGTATCAAATAGACAGGAGATTTGGCACCAATGAAATCTACAAAAAATTGTCTGCCGAATTAAAAAAACGCAACATGAAACTCATCATGGACTACGTAGTAAACCATTGGAGTTTGGAGCACTATATGATTAAAGATTTGCCTGCCAAGGATTGGGTCAATAAATGGGAAAGCTTCACGCCATCGAGTCATGCAAAAGAAATTTTTTCGGATCCTTATGCCGCTAAAATTGATAAAAAGGAAATGGTCAATGGGTGGTTTGTAGAAAGCATGCCCGATTTGAATCAAAAACAACCTCAACTACTTACATATCTAACCCAAAATGCCATCTGGTGGATTGAATATGCAGACCTGTCTGGCTTTCGTGTGGACACCTATCCATACAACAGTCGAGACGAGGTAACCCAATGGTCCAAAGCCATTATGAACGAATATCCCAATTTTAGTATAGTGGCCGAAAGCTGGGTTATGAATCCGGTGCATCTGTCTTACTGGCAGAAAGACAGTCCTATCGGAGCCATGAGTGGGTTTAACTCCCACGTGACCCATGTGAAAGACTTTGCACTTTTTGGTGCCATCCACGAGGTTTTTCAGGAGGAAACCCCATGGTGGGATCAAAAGATGAATAAAATCTACAAAGTCTTTCAAAATGATTTTCTGTATGCCGATCCAAACAATTTGATGGTTTTTTTAGAAAACCATGACACCACACGGATCAACGAAATCGTCCCAGACTTTAAGGACTATCAATGGGTCACCACACTGTTGGCTACTGTCCGTGGGGTACCTCAGATCTACTACGGAACGGAAATTTCCATGAAAGGAGCCAAGGAAAAAGGAGATGCCGACCTGCGTCGTGATTTTCCTGGAGGTTGGCCCGATGACCTACGTAATGCCTTTACAGAGGCAGGGAGAACAGATGTCGAAAATCAGTACTATAATTTCACCTCTACATTGTTTCAGTGGCGAAAAAAAGAAACTGTAATTCACCACGGAAAAACTATGCATTTCAGTCCCAAAAACGAGGTGTATGTCTATTTCAGATATGACGATAAAAAAAGTATTATGGTCATATTAAACGCCAATAAAGAAGACCAAATCATTGACTTTGAGCGTTACGCAGAACGAATTGGCAAAACCCAAAAAGGCAAGGATGTCTTTAGCAATGAAGAAATTTTGTTTTTAAACACCCTTACGATACCTACTAAATCCACTAAAATCATTTCATTTAAAACGCCTTAAACATGCGGAACTCTTTTGTATTGCTAGCCATTTGTGCCTTATTTACTTCGTGCCAAACCGAAAATAAGAGTCATCAAGTTGTTGAATTCTCTAACGAAGCCCTATCAGATGCCATTATCTATGAGGTCAACATACGCCAGTTTAGTGAAGAAGGAACTTTTGGAGCTTTTGAAAAACACCTTCCTGAACTCAAGACATTGGGTGTGGATATTGTTTGGCTTATGCCGATTCACCCCATTGGCGCCCTCAACAGAAAAGGCGGATTGGGAAGCTACTATTCGATCAGCGATTACAGAGGAATCAATCCAGAATTTGGAGACTTAGAAGACTTTAAATCTTTGGTGCAAAGCATCCACAAAGAAGGTATGTTCGTGGTACTTGACTGGGTGGCTGGGCACACAGCATGGGATCACCCATGGGTGACCCAACATCCTGATTGGTATATCAAAAATGAATCGGGAGATATCATTCCTCCAAACCCCGATTGGACAGACGTAGCGGGGCTAGACTTCACCAACCCCGACATGCTGCAAGCCTTGGAAGACGACATGGCTTATTGGGTCGAAGAAATTGGAATAGACGGTTTTAGGTGTGATGCTGCCTACAATATTTCGACAGCGTTTTGGGACAAAGCCATCAAAAGACTTCAAGCCACCAAGCCTGTGTTCATGTTGGCAGAGTCGGATGCCAACCACAAAGGGGGGCATGAACTCATTACCCTTTTTGACACTTCCTATGGCTGGCACACTCATCATTTGCTCAACCAAATTGCTCAAGGAAAACAAACAGCCAATGATTTGGGACAGCATTTGGAGAATATTCAAAACACACACCATCCCAATCATGCTCAAATGAATTTTACGACGAACCACGATGAAAATTCATGGAATGGAACCGTTTTCGAACGAATGGGTGTTGCTGCAGAAGTAATGGGTGTTTTGAGCTATGCCATGCCTGGGATGCCTCTTATTTATGGGGGGCAAGAGTTTGGATTGGACAAGCGATTGGCCTTTTTTGAAAAAGACTTCATCGAAAAGAAAAGTCATCCTTTCATGGAACTTTACACACAACTCAACAAAGTCAAAAAAGAAAGTAGCGCGCTCGATGTGGGAGAAAAACCAGGTGCTTTTACTTGGCTTGAAAACACCAACGAAAATATTTTGACTTTTCAACGTTCATCCGATTCTGAAAGCCTGTTGTTTGTGGGCAACTTGTCCAACACAACCCAAACTTCAGAGCTTTCGTTTTCTGGAAAGTTTGTTGATGTGCTTTCAGGAACTGAAGTTCTTATAGAACCTACAATGCAGCTAGAAGCCTGGCAATATTTTTTAATCAAAAAACCATAAACTTCCAGACAACTTTTTCCAAAAATGAAAAAACTTTTATTAGCGATTTTTTTCCTTTACGCAACCTTCACCCAAGCACAAGAATGCTTGTCGCCCAATGGACAAGTACAACTTGTCTTTGAAATCAACGAAAAAGGGCAAGCTACCTATCAAATGTTACTTAATAACAATGTAGTAATTCTTCCGAGTACTATGGGTTTTGAGCTCAACAATGACCTCGATCTGTTGGTGGGTTTCCAAATCACGGACATACAACACAAGACCTACGATGCGTGGTGGGAACCTGTTTGGGGTGAGGAACGATCGATCAGGAATCACTACAATGAGATGTTGGTGTTATTGAAACAAGAAAATACAGAACGTCAAATGAACATTCGGTTCAGGGTTTTTGACGAAGGCATCGGGTTCCGATACGAGTTTCCCCAGCAACCCAAGCTAGGCAACTTTGTTATCAAACAAGAAAAAACACAGTTTGCTATGACTGGAGATCACACAGCATTTTGGATTCCCGGAGATTATGACACCCAAGAATATGACTATACCACTTCAAAACTTTCTGAAATCGAATCCCTTTTTGAGCAAGCTTATACAGGCAACGCCTCTCAAGAAGCCTTTTCCAAAAGTGGAGTTCAGACAGCGTTGATGTTGAAAACCAAAGAAAATTTATATCTCAACATCCATGAAGCGGCTCTGATCGAATACCCTGCTATGCACCTAAATCTAATGCCCGAAACCCTCACCTTTGAGTCCTGGCTCACCCCCGATGTGTTGGGCAATATGGCCTATATGACAACGCCACACAACACACCCTGGCGAACCATCATGGCCAGTGACGATGCCCGCACGATTTTGGCTTCACGTATGACCTACAATCTCAACGAACCATGTGCACTCGAGGATACCTCGTGGATTCGCCCGATCAAATATGTTGGGGTTTGGTGGGAAATGATTACAGGAAAGAGCTCATGGAGCTACACCAATGATTACGCAGCTGTCAAACTCGGCGTAACTGACCTCCAAAACGCTAAAGCCAACAGCACCCATGCTGCCAACAATGAGAATGTCAAAAAATACATTGATTTTGCTTCCAAGCATGGATTTGATGCCGTTTTGGTGGAAGGTTGGAATGTAGGATGGGAAGACTGGTTTGGATACTCAAAAGACTATGTGTTTGATTTTACAACACCCTACCCTGACTTTGATGTTGTAGAACTCAACGCATATGCTGCGGCTCGAGGGGTTGAACTGATGATGCATCACGAAACTTCCTCTTCCGTAAGAAACTACGAGCGCCATATGGAAAAGGCCTACCAGTTTATGAAAAAACATGGGTACCATTCTGTAAAAAGTGGCTATGTTGGTGACATCATACCGCGTAGTGAACATCACTATAGTCAGTATATGGTGAACCACTACCAGTATGCCATTCAAAAAGCAGCTGACTACCAAATTATGATCAATGCGCACGAAGCGGTTCGTCCTACTGGAGTCGCCAGAACATATCCCAACCTGTTAGCCAACGAGTCTGCCAGAGGAACAGAATACCAGGCTTTCGGAGGATCAAAACCAAACCACACCACTATCTTGCCTTTTACTCGACAAATCGGAGGCCCAATGGACTATACTCCTGGAATTTTTGAGATGGATATTAGCAAACTTAACCCCAGTAATGGTTCACGAGTAAATACTACTTTGGCCAATCAACTGGGATTGTACGTGGTGATGTATTCGCCTCTTCAGATGGCAGCTGATTTGCCCGAACATTATATGCAATTCGAAGATGCATTTGAATTTATTAAAAATGTAGCTATCGATTGGGACCGGTCTGTTTATCTAGAGGCTGAACCTGGTGCTTATATTACCATAGCGCGCAAAGCCAAAGACAGCCCCAAGTGGTTTGTTGGAAACAGCAACGGATATGACGCTCGTAATGCAGTTGTGGATTGCTCATTTTTGGAGCCTGGTACTCGTTACGAAGCTACAATTTACAGGGATGCGCCTGAGGCAAATTACCAAACCAATCCCCAAGCTTATATCATAGATAAACAAAAAATATCTCACAAAACCAAATTGAAAATTCTCACCGCTGCTGGTGGTGGATTTGGTATTGAAATTGTTCCTGAAATAAAATAACAAATGGGGTTTTCTTCTTGAAATCTTAAAGCCTAAAACCCTTTTTTCTTTCTAGACTTGGTTTTGGATTTTTTGTTTTTTTTCTTTCCACCAAAGAAAAAATCGTCTTTTCTACGTTTGTTGTAACCGTCAGATTTTCGGTTCTTCTTTTTTGAAAACCCATCACCCTTTTGCAGGTGCTGCCCCCTTTTTTCGGTCAATCGCACATGGATAGAGCGACCATCTAGTGCAAGGTCATCAAATGCTGCTAATACATGTTCTTTTTTATCATTCGCCGTATTAAAATAAGCATGGTTTTCCATCACATCGACATGGTACACATCATCTGTTTGTAGGGACAAAAAATCAACCAAAAACAATTTTAGATGTTTCCAGTCATAGTCGTCTCTACTCCCAATATTGATGGTATATCGGGCGTCCACACTTTTTTTGGAGGGCTTCTTATCAGATTCTACTTTCGAAATACTACTTGATTGCTTTTGATAATAAGCGTGTAGCCTATTAAACTCAAGGGACATCAGTTTTGTTACAAGTTCTTCTTTTGAAAAATCATCAAAAACATTGTTTGCCTCGGTTAAATAAGGTTGAATATCCGCATCAACTTTGGTGGTTTTGATTTTTTCAGCAAAATGGCTTAGTTGTTTGGACAGTATGGCCTGAACATCAGGGATTTGTTGCGCTGATATTTTGGCATTTATGATGCTTTCAAGGGTTCTTATTTTTCCCAACTCTCCTTTGGTAAGAATAATCATGGAGGTCCCCATGCTGTTGGCACGTCCTGTTCTACCACTTCTGTGTGTGTAGGTTTCAATTTCGTCAGGCAACTGATAGTGAATCACATGTGAGATGTTATCTACGTCAATCCCTCTGGCGGCTACATCTGTGGCTACGAGGGTTCGGATTTGTTTGGCGCGAAAGGCCTTCATCACAATATCACGTTGGTTTTGGCTCAGATCTCCGTGCAATGCCCCTGCACTGTAACCGTCTTCAATAAGTTTTTCTGCAACACGTTGTGTGTCGCGTTTGGTACGACAAAACACAATAGAATAAATATCAGGCTGTGTGTCTGAAAGTCTCTTGAGTGCATTGTAACGTTCACGACCTGCAACCAAATAATATTCGTGGTTGATGTTGGTAGAAGCTGCGTTTTTAGTCCCAATGGTTATCTCAATGGGTTTGTGCATAAACTCTTTCGCAATTCGAGCTACCTCTTTGGGCATCGTAGCTGAGAATAGCCATGTTTGCTTTTCGTTAGGCGTATAAGAAAGTATGTTGGTGATGTCTTCCTTAAAGCCCATATTCAGCATTTCGTCTGCTTCATCTAAGACACAGAAACCAATCGATGAAATATCAACGTATTTTCTTCGAATCATATCCTGCATACGTCCTGGTGTGGCCACCAATACTTGCGCCCCTTTTTTGATTTTTTTTGCTTGATCTTGAATGCTAGCCCCTCCATATATTGGCACAATATTTAGTCCTTTGATGGAAATAGCGTATTTGGTGAGCTCCTTACTAATCTGAATACACAACTCGCGAGTAGGAGCTATGATCAGGCCTTGGGTTGCCTTGCTTCCCATATCTATTTGTTGAAGCATCGGTAAGCCGAATGCAGCAGTCTTGCCCGTTCCCGTCTGAGCCAATACAACGATATCCGTTTGATTTTGTAATAATACTGGGATGGCTTTTTGTTGTACTTCCGTAGGAGATTGAAATCCCAAGGCGCTGATGGCCTGTACCAGATGGGGATTTATACCCAAAGAAGAAAAGTCTGTCATAAGAGGTGGCAAATGTAACCTAAATTGTTAGAAGACCTACGATTAATTGATGAAGTACTGATGTTTTATAAATATAAAATAGGTCTTATAATTTATTTATTTAACTTTAGGATATGAAAAAACATTTGCTCGTCCTCTTTGG
>JASFWO010000053.1:0-6013 GCA_050049275.1 Flavobacteriaceae bacterium
AGAGGTGTTGTATTACAAATCCTTGCAGGAGAAAAGTGGGGTTCAGATGGAAGTCATTCGCCATGGTGCTTACAAAAGTGCGGTAGAGCCTTTTTTGAGCGATCGAATGAGTGAAGAAAACCGCCTTCAAATCGGGAGTTTGCTAAACAGCATATGGGATGAAATATCGAAAGGCGTTGCAGATCGCTCACAACTTGATATTGAAAATGTCAATACAATTGCAACGAGTGTTCAAGGATCCAATCCAGAACAAGCCCTACAAGTGGGACTTATAGACGGTATGTTGCTTCGTAGGGGCTATGAGGCACTGTTAAAATCCAAATTAGGACTTGAAGAAGATGACAAACTAAACACCATCAAGCTGACAGATTATCAAAAAACAACCTCCACAAGTTTGGGCAAAGGTTCTGATCGGATTGCTGTGGTTTATGCCCAAGGAGAAATCATCTATGGAGAAGGAAGTGAGCAAGTAATCGGACAAGAATTAATGATCAAAACCTTGAAGAAACTCAAGAAGAATGACCGTGTCAAAGGGGTTGTCTTGCGCATCGACTCTCCTGGCGGGAGTGCGCTTTCATCAGAACTTATTTGGCAAGAAATCGAACAGCTCAATATGGACAAACCCGTTGTGGTTTCAATGGGTGATGTAGCTGCCTCAGGAGGGTATTATATTGCTTGTGGTGCAGATGCAATTTTCGCAGAGCCCAACACCATTACAGGCTCTATCGGAGTCTTTGGTGTCTTACCCAACGTTTCTAAATTGGCCAACCGTTGGGGCATCAGCGCAGAGCAAGTGACAACACATCCAAACGCCCAACTCTACAGCCCTATGGAACCTTTGAGTGATTCGGCTCGAAGTGAAATCACTGAACAAATCGAAAGAATTTACGATACTTTTCTAGATCGAGTAGCTCAGGGTCGTGGAATGTCTCTTGAAGAAGTAGATGCCGTCGCACAGGGACGTGTGTGGAGTGGAACCGAGGCTCTAGAAATAGGGCTGGTAGACTCCTTAGGAGGGCTGGAAGATGCGGTCTTACATGTGGCTGAACTTGCTGGGACTGAAGCCTATAAAACCGTGGACTACCCCAAGTTTGAAGATGATTTTGAATCCTTTTTAGAATCTTTACAAAGAGGTCCTTTTGGATTTGAATTTATGGGCTATTCTATAAACGATTTTGAGGCGCTATTCCCCCAAAATATTTCAGTCCAAGAGCGTATTCAAGCGAGGTTGCCGTTTGCCTTAGAGATTCGTTAATGCTAGAACACAAAACCCAAGCTGCCCATAGGCTCTATCTGTATTTAGGAGCCTTATTCATCACTTCTTTGGTGGTGTCTAACTTGATTTTTCAAAAGTTTTTCTATTGGTATCCTTTTGATTGGGAAATCATGGGGTACAAGTTGTTTGAGCTTTCGGTGGGTATTTTGCCTTATCCTATTACCTTTTTAATTACGGATCTTATCTCCGAAATATTTGGTAAAAAAGCCGCCAACCGAGTGGTCGTTGCAGGGATCTTCGCTTCCTTTTTCTCCATGGGAATTTTGCTGGTAGCTGGCTTAGTGCCCGCCATGCCAGGATCACCTCTTGACGATGCCACTTTTTCTCAAGTATTTGCGCTATCACCCATCGCAGTTTTGGCATCTATGATGGCTTATCTACTCGCACAATTTATTGACATCAGAATTTACCATTTTTGGAAAAACCTTACCCAAGGACGACATCTGTGGTTGAGGAATAACTTTTCTACATTTTCCTCTCAGTTTGTTGACACATTTACAGTCGTAGGTTTGTTGTGTGTGTTTGGGGTGCTGCCATGGTCTTCCTTTACAGGATTATTGATTTCAGGGGTGGTGTTTAAAATCCTAGTAGCGATTGTTGACACTCCCTTGTTGTATCTGTTTGTTTGGTGGATTCGCAAACATTTTAATCTTTCTACCAATGAAGAGATTAAACTTTAAGCTCTTTCAGCCAACTGCTTTAAACATCCTTTGTTCTATTGTTTTCGTTTGGAGTTTTAGCATCTTATCCTATGGGCAACAGCTTAAATCAGAGCCTCTTGAAACACTCCACCACCAATACCAACAACTTATAGATCAAGGCAAATTAGCAGGTGTTGAAACCCTTATCATACATCAAGACAGCGTGGTGTGGCACACAGCCCAGGGCTTTACAAACCTAGATCAAAAAATTGCCCTACAAACCAACAGTGTGTTTTTTATACAATCCATGACCAAACCCATCATCAGCGTAGCGGTTATGCAATTGGTGGAAAGAGGACTCATCGGTCTAGACGACCCCATAAAAAAATACATTCCAGAAGCAAACAATATGATGGTCAGTTTAACCCCCAACAACGGAGTAAACGGACCTCAAGTGCAGGCAGTAACTGACATCAGTGTTCGTCAGTTACTCTCACACACTTCTGGATTGTCACATGGATTGGGCAACAGCAAACTCGATAAACAACTTTTTAAAGCCTTATACGACGAAACCCTAAACTACAGAGGTCATACGAAGCTAGAAAGTCGTGTTGAGGCTTTGTTGAGCTTTCCTTTGGTCGCTCAACCTGGCAGAGAGTGGTATTACAGTGCAGGAGCTGATTTGCTGGCATTAATCATTCAACGTGTTAGCGATATGTCTATCCCAGACTATCTTGATGCAAATATTTTTAAGCCATTGGGAATGAATGACACAGGCTACAACCTCAACGAAGAACAATCAAAGCGACTGATGGGGCTGCATAGCGTAAGCACAGAAGGACAACTTGGGTTACATAAACTGCAAGTACCTACTTCGGGAAACAGGGTGTATGGGGGCACCCATGGATTGTTTTCTACGGCTTATGACTACGCTCAGTTTTGCCAAATGATAATGCACATGGGGCATTGGAACGGGAAGCAAATCTTACAGCCCGAAACTGTCGAAATCATTACTGAAAATCATGTAGGGAATTTATACAACGAAAAAGGCGCTGGATTTGGATTGGGCTTTTCAATTGTTTTAGACCCTACAAAAATGACCCGACCAGGGAATAAAGGGCAGTTGCAATGGGGAGGTTATTTTAGTACTCATTTTTTTATTGATCCTCAAGCACAACTCATTGCCCTAGCCATGACCCAACGTATGCCAGCCAACCACCAAAGTCTTGGGGGGCTTCTTGCCGAATATGTTTATCAAGCTTTAGATTAGTCGAGAGTGATTTTGACTCTGTGACCCTCATGGCCTCGGACATTAAAAACCGTTTGATCCTCAAAGAGAAAATATTGTCCTTTGATTCCGACCAATGTCCCTGTGTAGGTTTTAGATTTAAGAAGGTTTAAGCTCTGAACCTTTTCTGGATACTGATGGACAGGAAATTGCAGTTCAGTAAGAGATAGATGTTTGTCCTGACTCGCATAAGGCTTAACCTCCTCGGGCAACCATTGAATGGCTTTTTGCCGCTCAGCTAACAAATCAATTTCTGAAGGGTTTTGCGTCAACATCAATCGCCAATTGGTCTTGTCGTTATAATGTTCTTTTAATGCCACCTCTGCGATTCCAGCCAAATAACGATTGGGCACTTCAACAATCGGGAATGCCATATGAGCTCCTTGATCGATCCACCGAGTGGGAATTTGAGTGTGGCGGGTAACTCCAACTTTGAGTCCGCTCGAAACTGCCAAGTACACCACGTGGGGCTGAAGTTGAACTTTCTGTTCGTAGGCTAAATCGCGGTCTTCAATACCCAAATGAGCTTGACTCAGCTCAGGGCGCATGATCCAGTCTGCTGCAGCAGGGATTTCAAAAAAACAAGACTTACAAAATCCTTGTCTGAAAATAGGGGTTTGAGCACCACAGTTTAAACAAGAAAATCCCGTATGAGTAAGGCTGATTTTGCGCTGCAAAAGGTCGTTGACTTTTATAAAAGTATTATCAAGAGTCAGATAATACCTTATCGGATTATCTTGCTCGGTTTGCATTTTGACCAAAACTCCTTCAAACATCCCCTTTTTTTTCGTTATTTTGTGTGATAAAGATACCTATTTTATGCCCATCCCCCTACTGCACACTGTACTCTCTTGGTTCCTCAAAAAAAGGGTGCACCAAATAGAGCTCTTTCTAAAATACCCTCACGAGGTTCAACAAGAAGTCTTGCAAAAATTGATTACGCAAGCCAAAAACACAGTCTTTGGAAAGCAACACGGATTTCAATCTATCAAGAACTATGAAGACTTCACGAACCAAGTTCCTTTGGCCACTTACGAAGACTTAGCCCCTCTGATAGAACGTACTCGAAAAGGGGAGCAGAATTTGTTTTGGCCTACTCCTATCAAATGGTTTGCCAAATCGAGTGGTACGACCAACGCCAAAAGTAAGTTTATTCCCGTTTCTAAAGAATCGCTGGAAGACTGTCATTTTAAGGGTGGTAAAGACATGTTGAGCTTGTACTTTAACAACAATGAGGATTCCAAATTGTTTCAAGGCAAAGCCCTTCGGTTGGGAGGGAGTAAGGCGTTATACGAGGACAACAACACCTACTTTGGAGATCTTTCTGCGATCATCATAGAGAACCTACCGTTATGGGCCGAACTGGCCAGCACCCCGAGCCACAAAATTTCAATGATGGACGAGTGGGAGTCCAAAATGAAAGCCATCGTAGCAGAGTGCAAAGATCAAGACATAACCTCTTTGGCGGGAGTTCCCTCTTGGATTTTGGTGTTGTTGCAAAGGGTTTTAAAAGAAACAGGGAAACAAAACCTGATAGAACTATGGCCCAACTTGGAGGTCTATTTTCATGGCGGGGTCAATTTTCAACCTTATCGAAAAGAATATGAGGCGCTGTTTCCAAGTGAAAAATTTCAGTACTACGAAATATACAATGCTTCGGAAGGCTTTTTCGGCATCCAAGACCGCAACGGTTCAGATGAAATGCTTTTAATGTTGGATTATGGTATTTTTTATGAATTCATACCTATGGATAGTTTTGGTACCTCCCAGCAAAAAACCATACGATTGGCTGATGTGGAGACAGGGGTTTCCTATGCGGTGGTGATTTCTACCAATGCAGGTCTTTGGCGTTACTTAATAGGCGATACCATTCGCTTTACATCAACCGATCCTTACCGTTTTCGCATCACAGGACGCACCAAGCATCACATCAATGTGTTTGGGGAAGAATTGGTCATCGAAAATGCAGAAACAGCTTTGACCAAAGTATGCGAAAAACACCATGCTACCGTAGCCGACTTTACGGCGGGTCCAGTTTTTATGGAAGGGAAAGCCAAAGGCAGACACGAATGGATTATCGAATTTCACCAACCCCCAAAAGATGGTGAGTCGTTTGCCAAAGACTTGGATACTCATCTACAAGACCTCAATTCTGACTATGAAGCTAAGCGCTATAAAAACATGACCTTGGCGCCACTGAGCCTGCATATAGCCCGAAAAAATCTTTTTTACGACTGGCTTAAGGAAAAAGGGAAAGTTGGCGGACAGCACAAAGTGCCACGGCTCTCAAACACACGTGAGTTTGTAGATAAATTACTAGAAATGAACGCCTAAGAAACTGCTTTTAGGGTATGTAGTTTGGTCTTGTTGAGTTGATTTTCTGCATAACTCTTGGTGACCTTTAACTCTTTTTCTTCCGTCCCTGGCAACTCAAACATGGCATCGTTTAGGATGGCTTCGCAAAGTGAGCGCAATCCACGTGCACCGAGTTTGTACTCCACCGCTTTTTCTACGATATAATCCAAAGCACCCCCAGTGATGCTAAATTCTATATCGTCCAAAGCAAACAAATGTTCGTATTGCTTAATTATGGCGTTTTTAGGTTCGGTAAGTATGGAACGCAAAGCTGTTTTGTCTAAGGGTTCCATATGTGTTGTTACTGGCAAACGGCCAATGATTTCAGGTATCAGTCCGAAATCTTTGAGATCGGATGGTACCAAATACGATAACAATGAATGATCGCTATAATGATCCCCCTTTTTGGCGGCGCTGTAGCCTACAGACTGCATGTTGAGGCGTTTGGAAATA
>JASFWO010000054.1:0-5939 GCA_050049275.1 Flavobacteriaceae bacterium
AAAAGAGTCGCTATGACGTTAGATTCTGGAATTCAGGTGGCACCTGTTATATGTTATGAATCTGTTTATGGTGCTTTTGTAACAGAATATGTCAGAGAAGGTGCCCAATTTTTGGCAGTTATGACCAATGATGCCTGGTGGGGCAACACGCCTGGACACAAGCAATTGTTGAGCTACACACGTTTAAGAGCGATAGAAACTCGTAGGCCTATTGCTCGATCTGCCAATACGGGTATTTCTGCTTTTATCAATCCTTTTGGCGAAATCGAACAAACCCTAGATTATGAAACAAAAGGGGTTTTAGAGGGCGAAGTAAAACCCCAAAACAAACTCACCTATTATGTTCGTTCGGGAGATTTTATTGCACGATTGGCTTTGGGTATATCGGGATTCCTGTTTTTATTTGCGATTGCACGCAAAAAAACTTGATTATTAGGTAGTTATAAAATAAATCTTCCCTATTTTAGCTAAAAATTACCAACCCACGCTATAGGTTGGTTAGCTAGAAAGAAAAATGAAAATTTACACCAAAACCGGTGATCAAGGTATGACTTCATTGTATGGAGGTGAGCGTGTGTCAAAAAGCCATCTACGTATAGAAACCTATGGTACGGTGGATGAAGTAAATGCTTGGCTAGGTGTCATTGCCACTTCTATCAATGACCAGACCACTAAACCTGATTTAGAAGCCATTCAAAACCACATGTTTGTTGTGGGTGCCATGCTTGCAGTAGATTCTGAACTTACAACACTGCCCCTACAAAAAATTTGCAATCAAGAGATCAAATGGTTGGAAACTAAGATTGATGAAATTGTTGCAACCTTACCTCCTATGACTCATTTTATTTTACCTGGAGGAAACCAAATTGCGGCAAACCTACACGTAGCTCGATGTGTATGCAGAAGGGCTGAGCGTTTGGCTGTAACACTCAGTAAAAACGCATATGTAGACGAAAATGTAGTCATTTATCTGAATCGTCTTTCTGATTATTTGTTTTGTTTGGCTAGAAAATCGTGCCAAGACTCTGGAAGTCAAGAAGTTAAGTGGATTCCTAAATCCTAAAAGTTTTTCTTGCACAATTTCCTAAAAAATTTATTTTTGCAAATCTAAACACCAGGGATATGTATTGGACATTAGAATTGGCTTCATACCTGAGCGACGCTCCATGGCCTGCTAACAAAGATGAGTTAATTGATTTTGCTATTAGAACGGGTGCTCCACTGGAGGTCGTTGAAAATCTTCAATCTATGGAAGAAGAGGGAGGAGAAATCTATGAATCTATTGATGAAATCTGGCCAGATTACCCCACTGATGAAGACTACTTGTGGAATGAAGACGAGTATTAGATAAAAACTTATTACAAGAAGGCTCATAGGAGCCTTTTTTTTTGCTTATTTTTGAAGCTTTAGTCCATAACAATCGATGAGCTTACTCAACAACATTCTTAAGGTTTTTGTAGGAGACAAATCCAAAAAAGACATAGCGAACGTGCAGCCTCTTGTCAATCAAATTTTACAAGAGGAAGCCAAGCTCGCAGAGCTATCCCACGATGCGCTTCGCCAAAAAACCATTGATTTCAAATCTGAAATAGCCGACACTCGTGCTCCATTTAATAAAGACATCAATTCTATAAACAAACAAATTGAGGCTTTAGAAGACATCGACGAAAAGGAACGTCTTTACCAACAAATTGATGCCATCGAAAAAGACAGTCAACAAGCTGTTTCTGTTCTGTTAGACAAACTATTACCACAAGCCTTTGCTGTCGTAAAAGAAACGGCCAAACGTTTTGCCCAAAATAAGATCATTGAGGTTCAAGCCTCTGCTTATGATCGTGAACTCTCTGCCCAGAATGACTTTGTTGCAATCAATGGGGACATCGCTCGTTGGTCTAACTCATGGAACGCTGCAGGCAAACAGGTTACTTGGGATATGATTCATTATGATGTGCAACTCATTGGAGGGATCATACTTCACCAGGGAAAAATTGGAGAAATGCAAACTGGAGAGGGAAAAACACTCGTAGCTACACTGCCTGTTTATTTGAATGCCCTCACAGGAAACGGAGTACACCTAGTTACGGTTAACGACTATCTCGCCAAAAGAGACAGTGCTTGGATGGGTCCCTTGTTTCAGTTTCATGGACTTACGGTCGATTGTATTGACCATCATCCGCCAAACTCGCCTGCGCGCAGAAAAGCCTACAGATCAGATATCGCCTATGGAACGAACAACGAATTTGGGTTTGACTACTTGCGCGATAACATGGCGCATTCAAAAGACGACTTGGTTCAACGACCACACAACTTCGCTATTGTCGACGAGGTTGACTCGGTTTTGATTGATGACGCCAGAACACCTCTCATCATCTCAGGACCTGTACCTGAAGGGGATCGTCATGAATTTAACGAACTCAAACCAAAAGTTGCACAACTTGTTCAAGAACAGCGACAAAACATAACATCCATCCTTGCAGAGGCAAAAAAACTCATTGCTGCAGGAGACACAAAAGAAGGGGGCTTCTTATTGCTACGAGCATTTAGGGGGTTGCCTAAAAACAAAGCCCTCATCAAGTTTTTGAGCCAAGAAGGCGTGCGTCAGTTATTGCAAAAAACCGAGGCACACTATATGCAAGACAACAACCGAGAAATGCCTAAGGTTGATCAAGAACTTTTATTTGTAATTGACGAGAAAAACAGTCAAATAGAATTGACCGACAAAGGAGTTGAAATGATTTCCAAAGGTACGGAGGGAGCAAACTTTTTTGTTTTGCCAGACATAGGCGCAGAAATTGCTAAAATTGAAACAAAAAACCTTGAAATCGAAGTCGAAGCTCAAGAAAAAGAAAAACTTTTTAAAGATTTTAGTGTAAAGAGTGAACGCATTCATACGATGAATCAATTGCTCAAAGCTTATTCTTTGTTTGAAAAAGATGTGGCGTACGTTGTCATGGACAATCAGGTTAAGATTGTGGATGAGCAAACAGGCCGTATCATGGATGGACGTCGATATTCAGACGGTCTTCATCAGGCAATCGAAGCTAAGGAAAATGTAAAAATTGAAGCCGCTACACAGACTTTCGCTACCATCACCCTCCAGAACTATTTTAGAATGTACAACAAGCTTGGTGGAATGACGGGAACCGCCATCACAGAAGCGGGTGAATTTTGGGAAATATACGAGTTAGATGTGGTCGAAATCCCTACCAATCGTCCGATTGCACGCAAAGACGAAAACGACCTTATCTACAAGACCAAACGAGAAAAATACAACGCTGTTATCGAAGAAGTCACTCGACTGTCCAAAGAAGGTCGACCTGTGCTTATTGGTACAACATCGGTCGAAATTTCAGAATTGTTGAGTCGTATGTTGCAAAGACAAAACATCAAACACAATGTACTCAACGCCAAGCTTCACAAAAAAGAGGCAGATGTTGTTGCAGAGGCTGGATATGCCGGTGTAGTAACCATAGCCACCAACATGGCAGGACGAGGTACAGATATTAAAATCAATGACACAGTAAAGCAGGTGGGCGGATTGGCCATCATTGGTACTGAACGACATGATTCGAGAAGGGTAGACAGACAGCTACGTGGACGCTCTGGACGTCAGGGTGATCCTGGAAGCTCACAATTTTATGTGTCACTTGAAGACAACCTCATGCGTTTGTTTGGCTCTGAAAGAGTTGCAAAAATGATGGATCGCATGGGCCTTAAGGAAGGGGAGGTTATCCAACACTCCATGATGACAAAATCCATAGAACGTGCTCAAAAAAAGGTAGAAGAAAACAACTTTGGAATTAGAAAGCGTTTGTTAGAATACGACGATGTAATGAATGCGCAACGCGAGGTCGTTTACAAAAGACGTAAACATGCACTTAAAGGGCAAAGACTCAAAGTTGACATTGCCAACATGATTTTTGATACTGCTGAAATCATCGTACAAACCAACAAAGAGGCCAAAGACTTTAAAAACTTTGAGTTTGAACTGATTCGCTATTTTTCTATCAGCTCACCCATCTCTGCTGATGTTTTTGAAAGCCAAGATCAAAACCAACTGGTCGATGAAGTATACAAAGCAGCTTACGAGTGTTTTCAACAGAAAATGCAACTAAGCGCACAACAAGTCTATCCGGTTGTCAAAGATGTATACGAAAACCCGAGTAACAAATTTGAACGCATCGTTGTACCCTTTACTGATGGTGTAAAAACACTTAATGTGGTTACCAATCTCAAAAACGCTTATGAATCTGAAGGCAAACAACTGATAGACGATTTTGAAAAGAACATCAGTTTGGCTATCATAGATGAGTCTTGGAAAGAACATTTGCGTAAGATGGACGAACTTAAACAATCTGTTCAACTTGCGGTACATGAACAAAAAGACCCACTGCTTATTTACAAGTTTGAAGCGTTTGAATTGTTCCGAGAATTGATGGACAAGGTCAATCGGGATATTATTTCCTTTCTATTTAAAGGAGAGCTACCCGCCCGAGAAGCCAACCCCATTCGTGAAGCCCGCAGCGTGCGCCGCAAACAAAAGATAGAAACCTCTAAAGAGGAAGTTCTTAACAGTGACGAAATGGCCATGCGAAACCGTCAAGTAGGTGCAGGTGCAAGCCGATCACAACAACAAACTGTTGAAACTGTCGTTCGTGAAACACGTAAAATTGGAAGAAACGAAAAAGTCGAAATCTTGCATATTGTTTCTGGAGAACGTAAAACTGTTAAATTTAAACAGGCCGAACCGCTGTTAGCCAAAGGCGAATGGGTACTGGCTGATCCGTCATGATCGTCATTGTCGGACCCGCATATCCGTATCGGGGAGGCATCGCTGACACCAACGAAGCCCTCGCACAGGCTTTGACACAAAGAGGCAAAGAGGTTCGTATCATCAATTTTAAAGTCCTTTATCCCAAAGTGTTTTTTCCCGGAAAGACCCAGTTTGCAGAAAAAACAGCCCCCAAAAATCTGTCTATTGAGCGTAAACTAAACAGCACCAACCCATTGAGTTGGCATCAAACTGCTCAACACATCAAATCCTTAAATCCAGAATGGGTTCTGTTTAGGCATTGGACCCCATTTTTAATCCCTTGCTTGCGAACAATAGCAAGTCTTTTAGGAAATAAATTCAAAAAGATTGCCTTGGTAGACAATGCCCGTGGACATGAAGAAAAATGGTTTGAATCGAATCTGACACCCATGTTTTTAAAAAAGATGGATGGCATAGTGTGTTTATCGCAAGAGGTAAAGAAGCAACTTGACAAAAAGGTTCAGAGGCCTAAAATTGTATGCCCCCACCCCATCGATCAAAACCTTCCATCTCCGATAGAACAAAGTGTGGCTCGAAAAGCATTGGGTTTGGAAAAAGATGAGATCGTATTGCTATTTTTTGGTGTCATTCGAAAATACAAAGGGGTCGATATATTGTTGGAAAGCATTCCAATGCTCAAAAAAAGCTTTCCAAAGCTAAAAGTTTTAATTGTCGGAGAGCCATACATCCCAATCAAACCCTTAGTAAAACAGTGTGAAGCAATGGGTATTACAAAACAAGTAAGTTTTCATTCCCATTTTGTACCTGTTTCCGAACTTCCTGTTTGGTTTGGGGCATGTGATTGGGTCATTCAGCCTTACCGAAATGCAAGTCAAAGCGGAATTACACCTACAGCCATGCATTTTGAACGCCCCACTATGGTAACAAATGTTGGAGGGCTTTCTGAGGGGCTTAAAGAGCCTTTAGCAAAGATTGTAGGCCCAACGAGCGAGTCCATTGCAAAGGGTTTGCAAATATGTCTAAAGTGGGATAAGCCCTCCTCAAAAGAATTTTCAGAAATTAAAAAAATCAAGACTTGGTCTGTATTTGGGGACAAGTTGGTCGATTTCGCACAATCTTTGTAGATTAGACAAAATTTGACCCCATGAAGAAGTTTTTTATCCTA
>JASFWO010000056.1:0-5869 GCA_050049275.1 Flavobacteriaceae bacterium
TGTTGTTGTCGGCAAACAACTGGTTGGGGTCTCCATTATAGCGCAACCAATCGTCATTGGAGGTAAAGTTGCTACTCACAGAAACTTGTGCGATGTAAAAATCACGTTGCTTATAAGAGGCATACCCACCGAATTTCAACAAAGCATTGTTGTCAAACAGGGTATATTTCTTGCTGACATCAATTTTACTGACCAAAGCTGCCTCATCCAGCATACGCCAGATTCTTTTGGGTTCTGTGTTTTCTTTAAAACTAAATACACCTTCCTCATCTTGAAATGCAGTTACACGAACGTCTTTGTCATGGCTTTTGGAAATGGATGGAGAGATTTTCCAACTTGTTTTCCATGTTCCGTCTTCTCCGCTATGAACGCCAGAAAGCAAAAGATTGGTGATAGATCTTTCGGTGTATTCTACATTATCTTTGTTGAAGTCGATAAAGTCAGAAAACCTCGTTTCTTGTCTAAAGTCACCTGACCTGCTTTCTCCATTTTGGATGTGAAGTAAGTTAATCTTGTATTTGGAGTAGTCAGTTTTGTAAGAAAGCCCCAAAAGCCCACTCAAGATCACATTGTTACTGCCTAAGGCCCCAACCTGTGTTCTAAAGGGTTCTAAGTCGAGCGCACTTTTGCTTTCTTGAATTTTGTTGTAGGTGTTGTTTTGAGCGTTTTCGTAAAAATCAGTACTGTTTTTGTAAGAAAAAGCAGTCAGCACCCCAAGCCTATTCCCAGAGTTGCCTACGTCATAGGCGTTTGCAGCAGAGTAACTAAAACTAAAGTCCATACCGCTTCTCTGATTGGTGGCTGCCATCGTAGGATCAAAAGCGTTTGTCAAGGCGGTAATATTGTTAGCCTTATCTGTCGTCAACCCGAATCTAGGGTCAAAATCTTGCCCTAAAATAGAGGCATTGGTCGGCAAATCACGAGAACCATCATCAAACCCTAAAAAATCAGTACTTCCACCCTCATAGGCCAAATAATTTGGGTTGAAATGCATGTCTGGGTTGTATTCGGTACTCACCGAAATGGACTGTTGTTTACTGTTGGGGATATCTTTGGTTTCTATGTCCACAATGGCTCCTGTAAAGTCTGCAGGAAGTTCGGCTGTTGCAGACTTTATGACAATCACGTTGGACAATATATTTGTTGGGAACAAATCCATCTGAACGGTATTGCGATCAGGGTCGAGGCCAGGAATATCAACTCCGTTCAGTACAGACTTGGTGTATCGGTCACCCAATCCACGAACATATACATATTTGCCTCCTTGGACAGAAACGCCAGGGACGCGTTTGATGGCTGCGGCAATGTCACTTGCCCCCGCTTTTTTAAATGCCTGAGCGGACATACCATCAAGCAAGCTGGCAGCCTTTTTTTGGAAAGTAAGCACAGATTGCTCGGTGTTGCGGCTGGCGCTTACACTCACTACCACTTCTTCGAGTCCTTGCGCTGCTGCTTGTAGCGTTACTTCTAGCTCCACCATTTCATTGGCAGTGCAATCCACATTGGTGACTTGTTGGGTCTGGTATCCCACAAATGAAAAAACCAAGGTATAATTCCCTGGAGCTATTTCGAGTATAAATTTTCCGTCGAAGTCTGTGGTAGATCCTGTACCGGTTTCACTAATCAGTACATTGGCAAAGGGAAGAGGTTCGTTAAATTCTCCATCAATGACGGTTCCAGTAATGGTAACTTGCGCCCCACCAAAAAAACTTATCAGCGAAGAAAATATGATTAAAACTATCTTTTTCATTTAAGGGGTATTTATAAGCCTGCCTGACAATCAATGTGAATGTCAGGCAGGCAAAAATAATTCAATTATTAATAATTGGGCAATATTATTTTTTGTAGAAAGTCCAATCAAAAGCAGTCTCGTCCGCTCCAGCATCGGCTTGCTTTTCGGTAACAATTTCTGCCCATGTAGCGGCATCAACTTCGAAAGTACTTTCGTTAACCTTGTCATCAAAAATCTTGTTAACCGCTTCACCTTCACAAACGCTCTCATCATCAGCAAGTGGGTATTGAATATCCCAGTTGCTAAAGGTCAGTGTACCAGCAGCATAGGAAGCAGCGTCAGCACTTGCATCCAACTCTACGTCTTTACCAGCAGTGAAGTCCATCACATATATGTTGTTTGTAGCACCTGTAGCGCCTTTTCTGTAATCAGCCATTTCTCCGTCAACCCCTGTGGGCTCACAGTCGTCGTTGGTTCCGATGATGGTCGCGCCGTTGATAGTAAAGCTCCCGGGGGCACTCCCTTCAGGACCATCGATTTCGAAAGCATGGTCAGATGCTTCTGTTAAAATTACCATAGCGTTGGTAATGGTTCCTGAGTAAGCTTGGTCGATATCAATACCATCGTCACCCTGACCCCAAACCAAGAGGTTCGAAGCATCTACAGTACCACCAAAAAACTCAATACCGTCATCCACATTGGCTATGACCTCAACATTGTCAATTGTAGTTCCTGATCCAACACCACCAAGTGTCAAACCGTTGATCTCGTTTCCTTCACCGATTTCAGCACCGCCATGGCGGATAGAAAGGTAGCTAATGGTTCCCGAATTATCAGCAGGATCAGAACCACCATACAAACCATTGCTATCAGATGTTGGAATTCCTTCTATTTGTAGTTCAGTAACGTCGTTTTTGAACGAACAAGGCGCATTACCGAGGATCAACAATCCGCCCCAAAGACCACGTGTACCAACACCCAATGCAGGACCTGAGCTTGGGTAAGAACCACCAGCCAAGATATTGTCAGAAACAGAAGTCATGACAATAGGATTGCTAGCCGTTCCTTGGGCATCAATTTTACCGCCACGAGCTATAATCAAAGTTGACGCATCGGCGCCTGTACCAGAAGTTGCTTTGATCACAGTCCCTGGCTCAATGGTAAGAGTAGCACCACTAGTTACAGAAACACGACCTTGAAGGGTCCAGACTTTATCTGCCGTTAAAGTTCTGTTTTCAGTAATATTTCCAGAAAGAGTGTAAGGATCAACTACTGATCCTGAATCTTCATTATCACTGTCACATGAATAAAAAGAAATAACAAGACCAAGAAAAAGAAAATTAAATAAATTTGTTTTAAATGTAGATTTCATGAGTTCATTAATTTTATGCCGCAAACATCGCTTGGCTATGTTTTTTTAGGGTTACCCAAATATTATTTAATCGAGTATTTTATGTTTCTTAATTGTTAACAAACTTTTTTCACACCAAACCATCATTGTTTGTTATTTTGCAACATGCAATGGACACAACTTTTATCCCTTCGTCGTCAGGGAGACAAACACAAACGACTGCGTAGCGACCAAAGCCATATCCGCAGTGGTTTTGAGGTCGATTATGATCGTGTGATTTTTTCTTCTGCCTTTCGTCATCTACAAGACAAAACCCAGGTGATTCCTTTTTCCAAATCGGGCTTTGTCCATACACGCCTGACGCACAGTTTGGAGGTTTCTGTGGTGGGGCGCAGTTTAGGCAGAGCTGCTGGAATGGCCTTACTCGATCGTTACCCTGAACTTGCACAAAGCCATGGCTATCAAGCCCATGATTTCGGCGCCATTGTTGCCGCCGCTGCTTTGGCTCATGACATCGGGAACCCCCCTTTTGGACATAGTGGTGAGCAGGCCATCGGAGACTTTTTTAAAGAGGGAGTAGGAGCCTCCTATTGCAAGGATCTCTCAGATCTTCAAAAACAAGACCTCCAGTCTTTTGAAGGCAACGCCAATGGGTTTAAAATATTGACCCAAGACCGCGAGGGTGTTCCAGGCGGCTTGCGCTTGAGCTACGCAACCTTAGGGGCTTTTACAAAATACCCTAAACCATCGCTTCCGCACCGACCTACCAAAAAGGTATCGGACAAAAAATTTGGTTATTTTCAAGCTCAAGCACCTTTTTTTTATGAAGTTGCTCAAGAACTCGGACTGATCGCCTCTGACAAAAGCTTCCATAGGCATCCTTTGGCTTTTCTGGTGGAAGCCGCCGATGACATTTGTTATACGCTTATCGACTTCGAAGATGGTATCAATCTTGGTTGGATTGCCGAAGAGTATGCTTTGGAGTATCTAATCAAACTGGTGCAACATAAAATAGACACACCCAAATACAACCAGCTCACCACCACGGCCGATCGTTTGGCCTATTTGCGTGCCTTGTCTGTGGGGGCACTTATTGAAGATGCTTTGCGGGTATTTATGGAAAACGAATCAGAAATTCTAAAGGGTCAATTTGGACAGGCCTTGCTGGATAAAAGCCAGTACAAAGCCCAAATAGATGACATCATCCAGTTGAGTGTTGACAAAATATACCGTTCAGATGAAGTGATCAAAAAAGAATTTAAGGGTTACAAAGCCATTCATGATATTTTGGAAGTATTGACGACGGCTGTGGTACGTCAATCTAAAGGAACCCCCAATGCATTAGACCGGTTGGCCCTTCAATTTTTGCCCGAAACACTTTCACTTGACTCCAACGATCGCTATAAGCAATTGCTCCAAATCAGTTGTTTTGTAGCTGGGTTGACAGATGGTCAAGCATTGGCATGGCATCAAAAAATGAGTTGACATGCTGCCACCCGATGATATATTTTTTATGAAGAAAGCCCTTGATGAGGCACGCCAAGCTGCTGCTCAGGGTGAGGTACCCGTAGGGGTGGTAGTGGTTGCTCAAGGGCAAATCATCGCACGTGGTCACAACCTCACTGAAACCCTAAATGATGTAACCGCCCACGCTGAAATGCAAGCCATCACGGCTGCAGCCAACCATTTAGGGGGGAAATATCTACAAGACTGCACGCTCTATGTTACCTTGGAACCTTGTAGTATGTGTGCGGGGGCTTTGTATTGGAGTCAGTTGGGTCGATTGGTTTTTGCGGCAGAGGACAAGGATAGAGGGTTTAGAAAACACCAAACCCCTTTACATCCTAAAACCAAAGTCATCTACGGGGTTTGCGCTGAAGAATCTTCTGAATTGATTCAACAGTTTTTTAGAAACAAAAGAGCATAAAAAAACCCCACCGAAGTGGGGATACTTGTAATCAAAATAAAATATAACTAGTCAAGGAGTTCAACTGCAGAAGCAATCTTTCCTTTTTTACCGTCCTCTTCGTTATAGGATACTTTGTCTCCCTCATTAAGTCTAAGACCTTGGAGAGATGTTACGTGGACAAAGATGTCTTCGCCCGACTCGTCGTTGGTAATGAATCCATAACCTTTAGATTCATTAAAAAATTTAACTGTTCCAGTCATTTAATAAAATTAGGTCGCAAAAGTACCTAAAATATTGTTGCTGTGACAAATAAAACAGGTTTTTTATTTTTTACGAGGTTTCATTTTATCAAGGTTCTCTTGATTCAGCGTGTAGTCAGACAGTTTTTTTCCCCGCCAGCGGTGCACTAAAAACAGGGGCATAAAGACAAAAGCACCTGCCAAAACAGAAAAACCAACAATTTTATTTCCCAATTCGTAGTCCGATGGTCTGACAGAAAACCCCCAGATGAGTCCCCCCAACACCAAAACAAACAATATTTGGGAAGCCCTTCGCATTATTGGGTTTTTAAAGAAAGTTCGTTGAGTTGATCTTGATCTAATTCAGCGGGCGCATCGATCATCACATCACGACCGCTGTTGTTTTTTGGAAAAGCAATGTAGTCGCGAATGGTTTCTTTGCCATCCAAAACGGCAACCAATCTATCAAACCCAAGCGCAATCCCTCCGTGAGGGGGCGCCCCGTAGCGAAAAGCATTCATTAAAAAACCAAACTGAGCTTCAGCACTTTCTTTACTAAAGCCCAACAGAGAAAACATTTTTTCTTGAGTAGCGCGGTCATGAATTCTGATCGATCCGCCACCTATTTCGTTGCCATT
>JASFWO010000057.1:0-5814 GCA_050049275.1 Flavobacteriaceae bacterium
TCAATACCCAACAATCCCAGCTCTTTTTCAATGCTTTCGAATCCGTGGTTTGGAATGCGATGCTCTGTAGTGTGTGAGTATTTATATTCATTAACAAGTAAAATTGATTTACTAACCTCTTCAGTCTTGGTTGCTGGTTTGGTTTCCAACATGGCTTTTTTGCCCAGTTCCGTAGCACAGCGTAAAGAAGCCTGCTCTAGAACCGCTGGAAATTCTAAATCTGCAATACTTTTTGAACTGATCTTTTTCATAGCTTTTCGCTACCTTCGAAGATAACAAAACTAACTTTTTTTGATGAACGTACGAATAGAACCTTCATGGAAATTGGCTTTGGAAGAGGAATTTGTTAAACCATACTTCCATAATCTAACTCAATTTGTGCGTAAGGCTTATCAGCAAGACACCATCTACCCACCTGCAAATCAGATATTTAATGCATTGGATAATTGCCCGTTAGACCAAGTAAACGCAGTTGTGATAGGGCAAGATCCGTATCATGGACATGGACAGGCACATGGGTTGTGTTTTTCAGTGCCCAAAGGTGTTGCACACCCTCCATCGCTTGTTAATATTTTTAAAGAATTGGAACAAGATGTGGGTAAAAACTATCCAAAATCTGGTGATTTAAGCCATTGGGCCCGTCAAGGGGTGTTGTTATTAAATGCTACTCTTACTGTGGCATCTGGAAAAGCAGGAAGTCATCAGAATCAAGGATGGGAGCAATTCACAGACGCCGTCATTTCAAAGGTTTCAGCGCTTAAAAAAGAGGTGGTTTTTATGCTGTGGGGAGGATATGCTAAAAAAAAGGGGCGTATTATCCATTCAAATAAACATTTGATCTTGACTTCTGGACATCCATCACCACTAAGCGCCAATAGAGGATATTGGTTTGGAAACAAACACTTTAGTAAATGCAATGATTATTTGATTCAAAAAGGGCGAAAGCCTATTGATTGGTAACTATTTTATTAGCAAAACTTTCCTGAGGAAACAGCTTCCAGAACCCTTTCAATCATTTTTTCTACGGCAATATTTGGTTTCGAAGAAAAAGTCCCCAATGCTCTGTTGGCTAAAACAGCACTTACAGACAATGCGCGATGGCCTAAAAGAGAACTCAATCCGTAAATCCCAGCTGATTCCATATCAAAATGGGTAATGGCTCGCTTATCGTGTCTAAACTTGTTGAGATGCTTAGAAGAATAAAACTGTTGAGGTTGCAATCTTAAACTTCTCATTTGGGGTCCATAGAAACCCCCATGTGTAGCAATCACCCCTTTAGCAAATCCCAAATCGTTTGAAACAGAGAGCAAAGACTTGTCGGCATCATAGGCATAAGGATGATTGAACGACTCAGGTAATGAGAGGTATTCAGTCAGAGCGGTAGCCATAGCATGGTTGGTGTTTTGATAATGGTGGAGTAGGTTGTCAAAACCGATGGCTGTTTCAGCTGAAATAATGGTGTTTAAATCAATGTTTTCTTGAATAGCTCCAGAAGTACCTAATCTTATAAAGGTGAGCGGGGTATGAGTAGGAAAGGGGTTACCTGTGGATAAATCAATATTAAATAGAGCATCTAGCTCATTAAAAACAATATCGATATTATCGGTGCCCATTCCAGTCGAGATAACGGTTAATTGCTTGCCTGCAATGGTACCAGTATGGGTACAAATTTCTCTAGCTTGATGGGTAAAAGAAATCTTGTCAAAATATTGCGACACCATGGACACACGTTCAGGATCCCCAACTGTAAGAATCAGAGGAGCACAGTCGCCAGGCTTTAGACCCAGATGGTAAAGAGAACCATCGGAATTCAAAATCAACTCTGATGTTTTCATCCGCCTACCCGTTTGACCTGGTGACCTTGTTGTTTTAGGTAGTCCATGATTTTGTCGCGAAAATTCCCCTGAATGATGATGTCACCATTCTTGATCGTACCACCAACTCCACAAAATGACTTTAATGATTTGGCTAATTTTTTGAGATTTTCATCAGATCCCTCAAAACCTTTTATGATTGTAACTGTTTTCCCACCTCTCCCTTTGTTGCTAAAATGGGCTTCTAAAAATTGTTTATTGAATTTTTCAGCAGGTTGATAAACGCCTTCAGCTTCGGGAAATAAATTTTTGAGATCGGAAAGGCTGTTAAGTTTTGCCATGTTTATTTTCTTAAACCCAATTCACGCAAACGCTCTTCTAAAAATGCTCCTGCAGTAATGTCTTCGTATAACTTTGGATGGTCCGCATCAATACAATCAGATAAAACATCCAGTTTCATAGACGAAACAGGATGCATAAAAAAAGGAATGGAGTAGCGTGAGGTACCCCATAATTCTTTAGGTGGATTGACCACTCTATGAATGGTCGATTTTAGTTTGTTGTTGGTATGACGAGAAAGCATGTCCCCAACATTGATCACCAATTCGTCATCTTCAGCAATGGCATCTAACCATGCTCCTTCATGATTTTGAACCTGTAAACCTCGGCCTTGGGCACCCATAAGCAAAGTGATTAAATTGATATCACCATGAGCAGCTGCGCGCACCGCATCCTTAGGTTCTTGGTTTATTGGAGGATAGTGTATTGGACGTAAAATACTGTTGCCACCTTTCACAAATGGATCAAAATAAAGCTCTTCCAGTCCTAAATGAAGGGCTAAAGCTCTCAGTACATATACACCTGTTTTTTCTAGTGCTTTATAGGTCTCTTTACCAACCGTATTAAATTCTGGAAGTTCATTTACAAGAACATTTTCTGGATAAATCTCTCCGTTATCAGGCTTTTCATATTGGCCGAAATGCCAGAATTCCTTTAAATCACCCGTACTGCGACCTTTGGCATGTTCTTTTCCAAAAGACGTATAACCACGCTGGCCTGCCAATCCTGGAATTTCATATTTTGATTTCTCTTGATCTGAAAGTGAAAAGAAGGCACGAATTTTATCATACAAATTGTCTACAAGCTCAACGCTTAAAAAATGTCCCTTAAGGGCAACAAAACCTATGTCCTCATATGCCTTGCCTAAGTTTTGAATAAAAGCATTTCTCTTGTCAGGATTGTCACTTAAAAAATCTCTGAGATCTACAGAAGGTATCTGTTTCATTTTTTGTGGTCTTTACACAAAAATAGCCATTTAGTTCAATACTGACTCCATCGGAGTAAATGGCAAATCAAAAGCATCTGCTACAGCTTGATTCACAACCGCACCACCAACGATATTAAGACCATTTGCCAGATGCGGGTTGTCCTTACAAGCCTTCTTCCAGCCATGATCCGCCAATTTTAAGGTGTAGGGGAGTGTTGCGTTTGTCAGCGCAGGAGTTGAAGTATGTGGTACCGCTCCAGGCATGTTTGCTACTGCATAATGAAGCCTGTTCTCAACCATATAAGTTGGGTTTTCATGCGTTGTAGGATGGGTCGTCTCAAAGCAACCTCCTTGATCCACTGCCACATCTACCAAAACCGCATTCACAGGCAACATCTGGAGGTGTTCACGTTTGATCAGTTTAGGTGCTTTGGCACCTGGAACCAAGACTGCTCCAATAACCAAATGTGTACTTGGAAGATGTTTTTTGATGGCATAAGGTGTTGAATATACGGTAGTTACATTTTTGGGCATGATGTTGTCTAAATACCGTAATCTTTTAAGGTTGATGTCAAAAATACGTACGGACGCACCCATTCCAGCAGCCACGAGTGCCGCCTGAGTACCGACAACACCACCACCAAGCACCATGACTTCGGCAGGGGCTACTCCAGGGACTCCACCCAATAATATCCCCAAACCGCCTTGTGGACTTTCCAAATATTTGGCCCCTTGTTGCGAAGCCAGACGGCCTGCTACTTCTGACATAGGAGTGAGTAGGGGAAGTGCGCCACTGTCATCTGTAATGGTTTCATAGGTTAAACAAATGGATCTTGTGTCGATCATGGCTTGAGTCAATTCTTCTGAGGCTGCAAAATGAAAAAAAGTATAAATCAGCTGATGTTCTCGAATAAGTCCATATTCCTGTTGAAGAGGTTCCTTGACTTTGATGATCATTTCAGAAGTGTTAAACACCTCTTTAGCAGTGGGTAAAATTTTTGCGCCTGCTTTTTGATAAGTCTTGTTGTCATAGCCGCTTCCTAGGCCCGCACCATCTTGTACATAGACGGTATGTCCGTGTTGTACAAGACTGAATACACCGGCAGGGGTCATGCCGACACGATATTCGTTGTTTTTGATTTCAGTAGGTATTCCAATGTTCATAGTGTTGTATTTATAACGTATTACAATTATAATAACTATTTATCTAACGATATACAACTTTTTAAAACTTTAATTTTACATAATATAAATTATAGTGCCCTTAAGGTGATCATTAAAAACTACACAAATCGATCTTTGATCTACCATAGATGATTTTCCACTTCGCTCATCTTTTCGTCAAGATTGCGTAATCGATGGATGGACTCTTTGTTTGAGGTTTTATGTAGTAAGCTCATGGTTTGATTTAAGTGAACAATGGCCTATTGTAATTGACGAATGTTTCGGTTAAGGTCTTTAACGAATGCGTTTAAAGTATGAATTTGTAGGTGTTGAATGATTTATGGGTTTGTATCTAAGGTACAAAAAACAAGCCATAATTAGGATGCATCCTAAAACAAATCAGTATTCTTTAAAAGATTTATACAAATACCAGATCGTAAAGATGCCAATAAACCAATCAAAGAAATACATTAAGTAGGTTTGGGATTATAGATAATAAAGATATTGATATCTGTTATGTTAACAACTTTGTGAATGAAGTGTCCAACACACTTATTTAAAACTCAACACGATTTTGGTAATTTTATAAAAACCATTAGGATGAACGATCGCCACAACGACCTACTACGCATCCGCCCCGAAATCAAAAAGCACCTCACCTTCGACAATATGTCCGACGAGGAGCGTTTTCAAAACAACACCCTCCGACCCATTCTCAAACTGCAAAACCCTTTGTTGATTGCTGTTTTTGTCAATTATGCGACCAAGCATAAAGGCGTGTTTTTTGAGCTCTCCACAGAGAAAAGATTGGCTTATGTCGAAAATGCCATCTGCAAAGACCAAAAATTCCGAAATGCCCTCAAAGGCATGCTCATAGGTCAATTTACCGTGGAAGAATATGAGGTCTACATTCAAAACTCTTCTAAGATCAACAAACGAATGATGAACTTGGTTATCACAAGACTGCAAGACCAACTGCAATTGTTGGTACCAAAAATCTTTTCTAAGGCAATGTAAATCAGGGTTAAAACGCATTTGCAGTGAAAAATTTCCACCGCAAATACCCAACACTTAGATTGGGTTAGTGCTTCAAAAGACTTATTGAAATCAAATTAATGACTCCCCATCACAATTGGTGGTCAATACATCAGACAACAACTCCGTAACTTTTAGCAATGTCAATGTAAGTGATAAGTATTTTACCATTGCTGATAAAATCCCTAACAAATACATGCGACACGGAAAGTTATTTAGAGACGGTATCGAACAGCAAATGAAAACGAGTGAATGACCCCTTTCGCTTTGACGTGCGTTCTTTGGTTATTTCTTTTCCCTTTGCTCCAGAACCCTTACCACATCATCCAGCACATAGCCTTTGGCTTGAAGTAAAATAATGTAGTGAAACAATAAATCGGCTGATTCGTTTAGGAACAAATCATCATTTCCGTCTTTGGCTTCGATGACAGTCTCTACAGCTTCCTCTCCTACTTTCTGAGCAATCTTATTGATTCCTTTTTCAAACAATGAAGCTACATAGCTGCCCTCAGGTGGCGTATTTTTACGAGAGGC
>JASFWO010000097.1:0-4148 GCA_050049275.1 Flavobacteriaceae bacterium
CTGCTTAGAAGCTCCATGATTCCAAAGGGGGTCGCAGGAATAAAAGCCTCCATGTCTAAAGCCATTTTTCCAAAATTAGCAGGATGGAAACCATCCACATCTTTTTTTGGATCGACAGCCAACAAAACTTTTTCTTCGTCTATATGTTTGGGTAAGGGTAATTGGACAATAAAACCATCTAAGGTTTCATCATTGTTGAGTTTATCAATCTGGTCAAGTAGTTCATCCTCGCTTATAGTTTCTTCCAGACGAATAAGGGTAGAATCAAAACCTATTTTTTCACAAGAACGCACCTTGCTCCCAACATAAGTAAGGCTGGCGCCATCATTGCCTACTAATACGGCTGCCAAATGTGGCGGACGCTTGCCTTCTTGTTTTAATTGGCGAACCTTTTCGGCCAATTCATCTTTAATGTCGTTAGAAGTCTGTTTTCCGTCTAAAATTTTCATAATCCCTTCATCATTTGCATCAACTTACCAGCACCACCTCGTTGAACCATTTTCATCATTTTCTCCATTTGTTCAAATTGTTTGATCAAACGATTTACATCCTCAATTTGGGTTCCTGCGCCTTTGGCAATTCGTTTTTTCCTGCTGTGGTTTAACAGTTTTGGTTGGCTCCGTTCTTTAGGGGTCATCGTCTGTATGATGGCCTCGATGCCTTTGAAAGCGTTTTCGTCAATATCAGCATCTTTAATTTTCCCAGCACCTGGAATCATACCTACCAAGTCTTTAATGCTGCCCATTTTCTGAACCTGTTTGATTTGACTTAAAAAGTCATCAAAACCAAAGGTTTTTTTGGCAACTTTTAGTTGGATTTTCTTGGCTTCTTCCATATCAAAAGCCTGTTGAGCACGCTCTACCAATGATACAACATCACCCATGCCTAAAATACGATCTGCCATTCGATCGGGGTAAAAGATATCCAAAGCATCTAATTGTTCTCCAGTACCAATAAATTTGATGGGTTTGTTAACAACCGATTTGATGGACAATGCTGCACCCCCACGAGTGTCACCATCGAGCTTGGTAAGAACAACACCATCAAAATTGATACGGTCATGAAATACTTTGGCTGTATTTACTGCATCTTGACCTGTCATGGAATCGACTACAAATAAAGTTTCGGATGGCTCAGTAGCTTGATGAATGGCGCTTATTTCATCCATCAGCACTTCATCCACTGCCAGACGACCAGCGGTGTCGACAATAACGACTTGGTGGCCATTTTGCTTGGCATGATCTACGGCAGCTTGTACGATCTCAACAGGATCGTTGGACTCTGGCATGCTGAACACTTCTGTGTTGATTTGCTCACCCAGAACAGCCAACTGATCTCTCGCAGCTGGACGATACACATCGCAAGCAACAAGGAGTGTTTTTTTGGATTGATGTTTCTGAATATATGCGGCTAGCTTAGCTGAGAAAGTGGTTTTACCAGAACCTTGAAGACCGGCCATAAGGACTACTGCAGGCTTCTTATTTAAATTGATGCCTTGGTTTTGGCCTCCCATCAGTTCAGTGAGCTCGTCTTTAACAATTTTGACCAGTAACTGTCCAGGATTGATTGTCGTGAGTACCTTCTGACCCAGAGCCTTTTGTTTGACATTGTCGGCAAAGGATTTGGCTGTTTTGAAATTTACATCCGCATCCAAGAGCGCACGACGGATCTCTTTCATGGTTTCGGCCACGTTAATCTCCGTGATTCGTCCCTGTCCCTTAAGAACTTTTATGGCATCATCTAATTTTTTACTAAACCGATCAAACATACTTGACTATTGATTAGAATTGTCAAAATTAAGCATTTGTATTGGGTTTGAACAGACGATTAAGAGCAAAAATAACCAACACATGTGGGAAGGTAATAGATGCCAAAAAGGCAAAAAACAATGACAACGGATCGAGTGATAAATCCTCAATGTAAAAATACATCAGGGTCAAACCTAAAATTGATAGCAGCCAATATGGCCATGCATCCAAAAGATATTTCATAACTGAACTTTTAGAACCATAGAGGGTTTGGATCTGATCTAGCATTGAGGGCCAACTGTGCCAAAAAACAAAATAAATTGCAAATCCAGTAAGAAGGTCTGTTGACCAAAAAAGAAAAATAAGCAGGGCTGTTTCGATAAAAATATGGATCAAAGAACTTTTAATAAGTTTTGCCAACAACAGCGTATAGACAAACAGGGCTAAAAAAGTAGACAAGGCAAACACTTTAAAATCTGGGACAGACTCAATCGGGAATTGAGAGATTTGATTGATGATTATAGATACCTCTTTTGGATGCACATAGAAAAGAAAAGTGAATAAAAACAAGCCGTACAAAAAACAGAACGAATACATATGGATTCGTGGCAATGAAAAAGCATTGCCCCATTGTTGTTCCCCAAAATGATATGCGCTAATCAGAATAAAAATGAGCAATGAGAAGGCAGGAATTCTGTACAAAAAGATGACACAGAGAAAAACAAAAGCGATGTAAAACAAAAATCTTTGTCCTTTGGATTTAAGGAAACCCAGCTTTTTAATGAGAGATAAATCATTCGATCCGTGAAGAATCCCAACTGTCAGCACCCCTAAAGCAGCTGTAAAATGAACGGTTGTTTCGGGAGAAAACCTACTGAGGATGATGCATAAAATAGTTGAAATGAATCTATAATCAATAAATTTCAAGGCAGTAATTTGCAATATTTTCAGTTTAAGACTTAAATAATTGTCATAAATATATGTCTTTTGTTTATTTTTTAATACTTTAGCCTAAACAATAATTTTAAAAGAACTATGACTAATTTATTTTCTATTATTTCTGACGCACCTTCTGCGGGAGATTTGGTAAGCTTTACTTTCTTTATTGGAACAATGGCAATGATGGCAGCTTCTGCTTTCTTTTTCTTGTCTTTAAACCAATTTGATAACAAGTGGAGAACCTCTATATTAGTTTCCGGTTTGATCACGTTTATTGCAGCAGTACATTACTACTACATGCGTGATGCAAACATTTCAGGAGAAGGAACTACATTTTTTCGTTATGTAGACTGGATTTTAACAGTCCCTTTAATGTGTGTTGAATTTTATTTGCTACTTAAAGTAGCCGGTGCAACTACTAAGTTGCTTCGTGATTTAATTCTACTTTCTGTAATCATGCTTGTTACTGGATACGTAGGTGAAGCAGGACTAGGAAATGCCGCTTTTTGGGGCTTGCTTTCTGGTTTGGCATATTTCGCTATTGTGTACATCATCAAGTTTGGTTCTGCAGCAAAACTGGCCAAGAAAGCTGGTGGTGCTGTCGAGAAAGCACACAACACCCTCTTCTGGTTTGTATTTGTAGGTTGGGCTATTTACCCAATCGGCTATATGATCGGAACAGATGGTTGGTATGATGGAATCGATGCTTTGGGATGGAACATGGATGTTATCTATAACATCGGTGACGCCGTGAACAAGATTGGTTTTGGTTTGGTAGTATACGCTGCTGCAGTGAAATCTACTAAGTAAGGAAATACCCAACCATATTAAGCTAAATTAAAAACCGCCTTCGGGCGGTTTTTTTTACATCTGATCTGGGCATTCTACACCCAATATCCCCATGCCTGAATGAATGATCTCACCTACTTTACTTGCAAGAGCAAGCCTGAAAAGGCGTAATTTTTCATCTTTGTCTAGGATGACAAGTTGTTGGTAATAAGAATTGAATCGTTTAACAAGCTCGTACACATAGTTGGCAATCAAAGCAGGGCTGTACTGAGCAGCTGCCTGCGTAATGGTTTCGGGATACATCTCGATCCACTTGATCACATCCTTTTCTTTGGGATGCATCGTGATTTCATCCGCATTAAATTCGATTTTGGAAGGAGCCGCTTTGCTAAGAATTGACTGTATACGAGCGTAGGTATATTGTATAAATGGACCTGTATTTCCATTAAAATCCACAGAAGCTTGAGGGTCAAACATGATGCGTTTTACTGGATCAACTTTTAAAATATAATATTTTAGGGCTCCCATCCCCACTTGATGATACAAGTGATTTTTTTGAGTCTCTGAATAACCATCAAGTTTACCCAACTCCTTAGCTAGATCTCCAGCAGTCTGTTTCATTTCAATCATCAAGGCATCTGCGTCAACTACAGTTCCTTCGCGACTCTTCAT
>JASFWO010000058.1:0-5779 GCA_050049275.1 Flavobacteriaceae bacterium
CCAATATAAATCAAAAAAACATCTTGTTATTTGGATTGGGTAAGATCGGTAGGAACACATGTGAAAACTTAGTCAAACACACTCGAAATGATCATATCACCCTTATCAATAGAACAAGAGATCGTGCCGAAAAGTTAGCGGGCAAATTCAAGTTAATCGTAAAAGATTATTCTGAACTACCCGTTGAAATACGTAAAGCCGATGTGGTGGTCGTAGCTACAGGGGCCGAACAGCCTACTCTGTCTAAGTCGCTTATTCATACCGACAAACCTCTTCTAATTCTTGATCTTTCCATTCCCAAGAACGTCGATGACGATGTGCTTGATCTCGTCAATGTAACACGCTTACACTTAGATGAGTTGTCTAAAATGACAGACGCTACTTTAGAAGAAAGAAAGAAAGACATACCGGTGGCCGAAGCTATCAACGAAGCGGTCAAAACAGATTTTTATGCATGGTTAGACACAAGGAAATTTGCGCCAACTGTGAAAGCTCTTAAAGAAATGATGGAAGAGCTTAGCCATCAGGAGCTCTTGCAACAACAAAAAAAACATCCTCACCTAGACCCCGAAGAAGCAACACTGGTTTCCCAATTTTTAATCCAAAAAATCACCAACCGCATTGCCAATCACATTCGCGAAAGTGACAATCGTGAAGACAGCCTGAAGACCATTCAGGAGGTTTTTAATATTGATCCAAATGCATAAGCCCATACGAATCGGAACGCGCGATAGTGCTTTGGCGCTATGGCAAGCGCGTCATGTCCAAAATTTGCTTCGAAATATTGACCTTGAGAGTGTTTTGGTGCCCATCAAATCGTCTGGAGATTTAAATCTTTCTCAACCTCTGTATGCAATGGGCATCACTGGGGTTTTTACCAAAGAGCTAGACATCGCATTATTGAATAACCAAATCGATCTGGCGGTTCACAGCATGAAAGATGTACCTACACAGCTCCCCAAAGGACTTGTCGAGTCATTTGTTCCCGAGAGAGGAACGGCAACGGATGTGATTGTGATGAAATCTGACTCGCTTAAGAATGACAAACATATCATAGCAACGAGCAGCCTGAGGCGTCAGGCACAATGGCTCAACCGTTTTCCCAATGATACGGTAGTTCCCTTGAGAGGAAATGTACAAACCAGGCTAAAAAAGCTCAACAACGACGAATGGGATGGTGCCATTTTTGCTCGTGCTGGACTTGAAAGACTTAAAAAAAACCCCAAAAACACCCTTGATCTCGACTGGATGATTCCCGCTCCAGCTCAAGGCGCTGTTATGGTGGTTGCAAGAAGGAGTGATGCTCAAATGACAGATGGACTTCGAGAATTAAATCATACACCAACCACCATTTGTGTTGAAGCGGAAAGAAATTTTCTAAAAACTTTGCAAGGGGGGTGTTCTGCGCCTATTGGCGCATGGGCGCAAATCGTAAACGATAAAATACACTTTAAAGGAAGCCTTACGGGCTTAGACGGGAAAAATCACTTCATAATCGATGAATTTTATGAAAAAGACACCGAAAATGTGGGTGTAAAAGCTGCTGAATCCCTGCTCGAAAAAGATGGAGTAACTGCACTATTAAACAAGATTAAAGAATGAGTAAACCTCTCATTTTATCGACCAAAAAACTGTCGTTAACACAGATCAAACGTCTTTCAAGTGCGGGGTGTGCGACTGTTGACTACAACGCCATTGAAGCTATTTCGGTTGCGTTTGAAATCCCTCAAGAGCCTACCCACTGGGTGTTTAGCAGTCAAAATGCAGTTCGTGCTATATTTAAAGAACACTCAAAGATTTGGGAAGGGAAAACAATCTTTTGTGTGGGAGAAAAGACTAAAGAGCTTTTAGAAAAAAGAGGGCTAAAAGTGGAGAAAACAGCCAAAAACATGCGTTTATTAGTCGATTTTATTCAAAAAAGTTTTAAAAATGAATATTTTTTGCATTTATGTGGGAACCGAAAACTTCCGGATTTTGGGCTCGGAATGCAAGAAGAGAACATAAAGTATTGTGAAGCGATTGTCTACCAAACCCAGCCAGTCCCCCGCAAACAAAACCCCGAACCCACAGCTGTGTTGTTTTTTAGTCCTAGTGGCGTAGAAAGTTATCTATCATACAACAATATTGGAAATAGCTGGTGCTTTTGCATAGGGACCACCACGGCTTCTGCTGTAGCAAAACATACGGATCGAATCACGATCCCTAAATCACCGAACATAGATCTTGTCATTGCCCAAGCGGCCAAACACTTTCGAAAATGAATAGACCCAACAACGATATAATACTGAAAGCCCTTGCGGGCGAGCCCCTAAAAAGACCCCCTGTCTGGATGATGCGGCAAGCCGGTAGATACTTACCAGACTTTATGAAGCTTAAGGCTCAGTACGACTTTTTTACGCGTTGTAGAACGCCCGAGCTGGTTGCAGATATTACCATTATGCCTATCGATCAGGTAGGTACAGACGCAGCTATTCTGTTTAGCGATATTTTGGTGGTACCACAGGCTATGGGTGTCGAGGTTGAGATGAAAGACAATGTTGGGCCATGGTTGCCCAACCCCGTAAGAACCCTTTCTGATGTAGAAAAAGTTGAGGTTCCAGATGTTGAGGAGCGTTTGAATTATGTGATGGAAGGAATTGAACAAACCTTGTCTGGTTTGGAAAATCGCGTCCCGCTTATCGGATTTGCTGGTGCACCCTGGACCATATTGTGCTACATGGTTCAAGGGCAAGGGTCCAAAAACTTTGACAAAGCCAAAGCCTTCTGTTTTGAACAACCCGAAGCAGCGCACAAACTGCTTGATAAAATTACTCAGACCACGATTGCCTATCTAAAAGCGAAGGTTCGAGCGGGTGTACATGTGGTTCAGTTGTTTGACTCGTGGGGCGGTATGCTTGGCCCAGAAGACTTCAATACATTCTCTTGGAACTACAGCCAACAGATTGTAGATGCCCTTTCTGAAGAAGTCCCTGTGATTATGTTTGCCAAAGGTTGTTGGTTCGCCCTGCAAGACATGGCAAAGTCATCGGCCAGTGCTCTAGGGATTGACTGGACTTGCTCTGCTCGAAATGCACGTTATTTAACAGGAGGGCAAATCACACTGCAAGGCAATTTTGACCCGACACGGTTGTTGTCACCCATCTCCGAAATAGAGCTACATGTCAAAAAAATGATTGATGCTTTTGGCACACAAAACTACATTGCTAATTTAGGGCACGGCATATTGCCCAACGTGCCTGTTGCTCACGCTCAAGCATTTGTCAATGCTGTAAAACAATACCCCCAATAAATCCTACGGTCATGAAATCTGAATTTTCTGCTTTTATTGACAATCTTCAAAATGAGATCACCTCAGCACTAGAAAAAGTGGATGGAAAAGCTACTTTTATTCAAGACAACTGGGAGCGACCAGGTGGCGGTGGCGGACAATCGCGTATCATACAAAATGGAGCCGTTTTTGAAAAAGGCGGAGTCAATGTGTCTAAAGTAAATGGAACGCTACCCGATTCTATGAAAGCTTATCTAAAGGTCGATCATGGATCCTTTTTCGCTTGTGGCCTAAGTTTGGTCATACACCCAAAAAACCCCTTCGTGCCAACCGTACATGCCAATTATAGATATTTTGAGCTCTATGATGAGCAAGGAGAGGTTGTGGACCAGTGGTTTGGTGGCGGGCAAGACCTTACACCTTACTATTTGTTTGACGATGATGCTGCCCACTTTCACCAAGAATCTAAAACAGTTTGTGACCGTCACGACAAAACCTTTTATCCAAAATATAAAGAACAATGTGATCGTTATTTTTGGAACACGCACCGCGACGAAGCCCGCGGCGTAGGCGGGTTGTTTTTTGACTATTGCAGACCCAATGAAAAGCACAGTCTACAGCAGTGGTATGATTTTGTAACAGATTTAGGGCGTTCTTTTTTAAAGGGCTATTTGCCCATAGTCGAAAAACGTAAAAAAACACCTTACAAACAGCCTCACCGTCAATGGCAAGAATTGAGAAGAGGGCGATATGTAGAGTTCAATTTGATTCATGACAAAGGCACCTTATTTGGCCTTAAAACCAAGGGACGAATAGAAAGTATTCTAATGAGTTTGCCCCCTGTAGTGCAATGGCATTACAATGTAAAGCCAACACCAGAAAGCGATGAAGCTCGATTGGTGTCTGTGTTAAAAAAACCTGTTAATTGGATTTAAACTAAAACAAGATGTACCCTTTAGAACGAAGCAGAAGATTGAGAAAAAGTGCAGCATTGCGCGACTTAGTGCGCGAGACCCAGCTTAGCTACAATGATTTTTTAGTACCCTTGTTTGTAGTGGAAGGGAAAAAAAAGCGTGAGGCCATACCCTCAATGCCTGGCTATGAAAGGCTGACTTTAGATGAGCTGGAAAAAGAAGTTAAGCTGCTTTGGAGCATGGGACTCAAAGCAGTCTTGTTGTTTGTTAAGGTGGATGATGCTTTGAAAGACAATGCAGGAACCGAGGCGCTGAATCCAAGCGGTTTGATGCAACGCGCCATACAAACGGTCAAAGCTGCCGTTCCCGAAATGGTGGTCTTTACAGATGTTGCTTTGGATCCATATTCCTCATTTGGCCATGATGGAATTGTTGAAAACAACATCATTCTAAATGATGCAACCAACCAAGTGCTGGCGCAAATGGCGTTGAGTCATGCAGAAGCAGGTGCTGATGTGGTAGCTCCTAGCGACATGATGGATGGGCGGGTTAAATGTATCAGAGAGGCGCTTGAAAAACATAGGTTTGTTGATACGTGTATTATGAGCTACAGCGCCAAATATGCTTCAGGGTTTTATGGCCCTTTTCGTGATGTGCTAGATTCTGCACCTGGGTTTGGAGATAAAAAAACCTATCAAATGGATTTTGGCAATCGATTAGAGGCCTTAAAAGAAGTAAGTCAAGATATTGAAGAGGGCGCAGACATTGTGATGGTTAAGCCCGGCATTGCCTATCTAGACATCCTACGTGAGATCTCAAACAAAGTGCATGTACCTGTTGCTGTTTATCAGGTTAGTGGCGAATATGCAATGCTCAAGGCAGCGGCCGAAAAAGGTTGGTTGGACTATGAGTCTGTGATGATGGAGCAGTTGATCGCATTTAAACGATCTGGAGCATCAATTATTGCTACTTATAGCGCAAAAGAAGCGGTTCGATTACTTAGTTAGCAGTCTTTTTGGTATGGTTTTTGAGCCTAAATAGGAAACTTATCCTTTGGCCCCAATAAGATTTTTTTACATATTCCTTCTTTTGTACGCATGTATTGGTGAGGATTTGGTGGACGACCGGATTCCTGCTGAAATTCGAATTACTAACCCCATTCTCAGTTTGGAAATAGAACAAACCCATCAGTATCAAGCAAAGTATTTTGATTTTGTTGGGAGAGAGATCTCTTAAAAACCATTGATGTGGGAAAGCGGCAATCAAACAGTAGCAGCTGTCAATAATCAAGGTTTGGTCACTGCTGTTGGCGAAGGATCTGCCATAATTACTGTAACTTCTGAAGATGACCTTGGCAATGTAATTTCGGCAACAGACAAGCTCTAGGTTTCTGACAACACCCAGACTGAAAACATGATCATAACTGGTGCCCTTCAAACGACCAGCAGTTATTTATTGAGGGGTTCGTTCAGACTGGAAAAGACAGAAGCGTCTTTTAGGCTCTACTTAGAAGACGATTATCAAGCAGATCGTGGATTGCCCCGCTTGGTGGTTTTTTTAAGCAACAACCGCAACTCCGTCGCTGACGCCTACAGAA
>JASFWO010000059.1:0-5729 GCA_050049275.1 Flavobacteriaceae bacterium
TGCCCACGCTTTCTCTTTTAGATCCTTTGATTGTAATTGACTTCATAATTAGGGTTTATTGAATTTACATTATAAACTTTTTGGCAATCGATTTGTTGTGGTGGACGTTGGTCATCACTTCAGCAAAAAGATTGGCGCAACTCAATACTTTTATTTTTTTAGACTCCTTGCTCAATGGAATTGAGTCTGTGGTAATCAGTTCAAGGAGTTGAGATTCTTCTATACGTTCATAAGCCGATCCAGAGAGCAGGGGGTGTGTACAAACCGCACGAACACTCAAAGCACCACGCTCCATCATTAGGTCGGCAGCCTTGGTCAGGGTGCCAGCCGTGTCGACCATGTCATCGACCAAAACAACGTTTTTACCCTTTACCTCTCCAATGAGTTCCATATGAGAAATCACATTGGCTTTTTGACGTTGCTTGTAGCAAATAACAACATCACTCTCCAAATATTTGGCATAAGCATACGCTCGCTTTGCTCCACCCATATCGGGAGATGCAATGGTGAGGTTGTCGATGTTTAAATTTTTTAGGTAAGGCAAAAACATAGAGGAAGCAAACAGATGATCTACAGGTTTTTCAAAAAAGCCTTGAATTTGATCTGCGTGTAAGTCCATTGTGATGATGCGAGTTGCACCAGCCGATTCCAACAATTTAGCAATCAGCTTGGCTCCGATGGGCACACGAGGCTTGTCTTTTCTGTCTTGGCGAGCCCATCCGAAATATGGAATGACCGCTGTGATATGACGCGCCGAGGCTCGCTTGGCCGCATCGAGCATAAGCAGCATTTCCATCAGGTTTTCAGAGCTAGGCTGTGTAGAACCTATGATAAAAATACGCGCACCACGAATCGACTCCTCAAAGGAGGGTTGAAATTCTCCGTCACTATATCTTGAGAACAATACATTGCCAAGGGGGGCACCATAGTGATCGGCTATATTTTTAGCCAATTCCATGCTTTGGGAGCATCCAAAAATCTTTGCTTCTATCTTTACCTTTGCCATGGTTGGTATTTAAATTTTCCAACAGGGGTGGCAAATTTAGGAATTTATTTGACCCTTCAATAGAATTGACCCTTCTTTTTGCATCTGAAGGTAAATTATTTGTTACATTTGCGTCCCATTTAGAAGCCTTGGTGGCGGAACTGGTAGACGCGCTGGATTCAAAATCCAGTTCTGGCAACAGAGTGTGGGTTCGATTCCCACCCAAGGTACGATTATCCTCAAGAATAATTTTTTGTTTTTGGGGATATTTTTTTTCAATTAAGCCAATGAAAATTATTTAAATAATCCAGAGTTTGTTTCGAAACAGATCAATTGGGAGTATAACCAAATCATTAACCCTTTTAGAGAGTTAGAGGTTTATTGTTAATCTTTTACCAAAAGTATATATGATCCATCATAAGGATCGGTAAGACCCTGATTTATTCTTGCTTGATCACCAATTAACTCGACATAAGGTCTTCTGCCATCAATTGTTGAGTAGTTCCAAAAACCAACGCTGTTTTGGGAATAAAAATTCCCATTAGCACCTTCCCTAGATGCGGCTGGTGTCAAAGACATACCACTAGAATTTGATGCTTTCCCAGAGGGGCCAGAACCTACATTTGGTGCTGCCCAATATTCAGTGCCTGACAGTTTAATTTTTCCACCTGCTACATCTGCACCTCCCAAGCATTCAATTAAATTATTCCAATCATCTTCAGTGGCAATATGCCATCCTTCAGGAGCCAAACCCCTGGCGTCTGTTAACGCAAATCCATTATATAATTTACCAATGCCGCTGTCCTCATTGAATGGATAACACCAGGCAGGTGTTGTTAGGTCTCTCCACGCATCGTTTCCAACAACTTCAGGAATTGGATCTCCATTTGCAAAAAACGAAACATTTAAATATTGCGTAGTCCATTGCTTACCATCACACATAATAACAGTTTCGTATCTGTTACCTTCTAAATCATAAACAACCCCTGTAAGACCAATTTGAGAATTATTTGAAATGTTTTGGCTATTTGAAATTTCAGATGTTTTACTGTCCACATATTTCTTAGTAGTAACATCTTGTGAATGTGTAGGATCAGCAACATTCTTAATCTGGTTGTTTTCAGCACTTACAGTACCATTTAATAGGATATCACCACTTGATGATGTGTAAAGGTTTTGAATTTCTTGTTCTGAAAGTACTCTGTTCCAGATTCCGATATCGTCTAATTTACCACTTAAAAATTCGCTTCCTAAAGAGGTACTACCAAAAATCAACCCAGTATTTTGATTTTCGGCTGTTAGAGAGGTTGTTGATATTTTATCTAAAGATTTGTTTACATAGTAACTATAATTACCAGAATTTTTAACAATAGTTATCATATACCACATGTTTTCTTGAACTTGAAAACCAAATGGATTTGAACTAAAGATATCCCATAAATGTTGTGAAACATTTGAGTTTTTCCCGTGAGAAAAAGTATTTAGTGCGTTTTCATGATTATAACCAATCCCTTCACCATCATGAGGGGTTGTGTTCAATAAACATTGCATCGTTTTAGAAGGATTATAAGTTAAAAACCAAATATTAATTGTATATGTCTCATATCCGTTGTTATAGAATTGATTTTCAATTGAAATATTACTGTTATCGAACAAATATGAACTATTTTCAACACCATTTCTATCTGATGTTAATGTAGCTCCATTAACTGTTCCATGATTTCCATTCCCACTTTGATCATTTGCATTTCCATTAAATGGGTAATAAGCAACTAACCCATCTGTTGGGATGTATGAAGGTAAGTCTTGTGATATTACAATGGGAATAACGAAAAAAATAAATGATAGGGTAAGAAATATTTTTCTCATATTTTGATGATTTATAGAAATTCAGTTCTTATCAAAAATAAAAAAATATAATCGGGAAGTTTTTTTAATTTGAACAAGTTAATAATTTAATTAAAAAAGTTAGCGATTGTTTCGAAAATAGCGCAATTGGGAGTACACTTCGGGATAAATCTTCTTTTTTAGATTTATCCCTTTTTTTATTTTTTCGATTTACTCTGCACCCAATTGCATAAGTCAGGTTTAAAACTATCATCCATAATTCTATCAAATGATTTTGTTTCAAATCCACTTCCAAGAAAATACTAGAGAGAATCTTTTAAAAGCTTAGAGCTCCCTAAGAGAGAGTTGTCTTTGTCATATATTTTTAAAAAATAAACCCCTTTGCTTAAATAAGACAAGTCTATGGTTTTAGATGCAGTATGCAGCAAGAGTTGTCCGTTAATAGAGTAGACTTTAAGAAATGCAAAGTCAGTATCTATATGAACCACTGATTTTGTAGGGTTCGGATAGAAATCAATGCTTGGCAGAAGAGGTGTTTGAGACAATGCATTGTCTTCCTCTCCAAAAATAGTATACCAGCTTTCATTTCCATCAAAAAAATCATCTATTCCGTCTGCATCTGTAGTATATGAGGTTAATGCATATTCTATATTGGGATCTGCATTTTCAAAGAAATATGAAGTCACAAGACCCAAATCGATGTTGTTTTCATACGAATGTCCTGTAGGGTTCCCAAAATGAAGCCGATACCCTACGATGTTTTGCTCCATATTTGGATCCCAAGAAAAATAAATTCCGTTTGATTGAATTGTAAAATCCAATTGAGTGTTAGGTAAAACAGCAAGCGCTTCTTGAGCCAATGATTTTATGGGAGTATAATTGACCAGACCTATCGAAGAATCATCAAACCAATCAAAAATTCGATCTGCGATGATCTGCTCATTGTCAGTGTCCCAAAAATTTGAGGAGGCATCTATGTCTGCCAAATAAGAAAGACGTCTGTTTTTGAACTCGTATGGAGCGGTGTTTCTAAAAAACTTATTGTTGTATAATCCAAAAGTTGGGTTTCCGTTTTCTGGGTTGAAAGAATCTACAGTTGCCAATTCGGAATTGTTAAAGGCCAACAAATTGTCTTTAATCACAACTTCTGGGCTCCAACCATTTTGTGTATTGATTCCGGCCACAAACCCATCATTGCCCAACAACACGTTGCCTTCTACAAGATAACTCCCTCCTTGTTTGATTTCGATGCCTCCGTTGCTGTTTTTTGTAAACACATTGTTTTGGATGATGTGATTGGCATACACAGCACTTAGTCCCTTTGAGTTGTTGTGGAGGATGTTTTTTGTAATTGAAAATTGTCCGTTCCCTCGTGACCAGATGCCAAAATCGTTGTCATAAATGATGTTTTCAGAAATAAATTGTGTTCCATTGGCTAGCGCATCAATGCCGGAATCATTATTCGAGTAAATTTCATTTCCAATAAACTCAAAATAATGACTGCCCCCCGAGTCGCCTCCTAAAGTAGAAATCCCACTTCCGCCATTGTTGTATGAGAAGGAATTTAAAACAATCAATGATTTGCTATAATTATAGCAACTGCATTCAATACCATTATAAAAATTTCCATAAAATTCGCTTTGTGATATCACAGATTTTGAAATGGTTCCCCCAGTACCCTTTTGGAAGGAAACACCAGATTTACCACTCTCTCTAACAACAACTTTATGAAGGTAAATCGAAGTGTTTACAATTTTTAAAGAGGCGGATTGGTTGTCACCCCCTCCATATTCGATCAAAGCATTTTCTATTCTAGATCCAGAAAGATAATTGTGGTCGCTGTCAAAAAGGGCTCCACTTGAGTTTTCTGAGAATTCAATAAACTTCCACGCACCTTTTTCTGGGATTGTATTGGCCGACGAAAACCTTATCTTATTATTGTCTGTGCCAACGGCTTGTAGTTCCCCAAAAACCTGAAAAGAGAAGAGTCCTGTAAACAATACTTCAACTCCAGGCGCTATGGTCAATGTGGCTCCGTTATTGACACGAATGTTGTTGGTGATCAAATAGGGACTGTCTTCAAGCGTCCAGTCTGTATTTGAAGAAATGATCCCTGAGACCTCTGTTTGAGCTGTAAGGCCAAGGGATGACAATCCAAATAGAATGGAGATTAGTTTTTTCATGCTCAAATTTATTTTTTTTGAATATTTAAGCAAACTGCGAATTTTAAAATGATTGAATTTGACCGTGATCATGACGCTTTCTTTTATGTGTTTCACAACAACTCATTCATCAAATGTTTAGTTTACAAGGCTGTTTTGTTTCATAATTGAAATCTATTGATTAACAAATTGTTAAACTCTTAAATCTAATTGAGTAACCCACTGTAAGTTGTTGATGTTTTGTCTTTTTTTCTTAAATTTAATGAAATTTTAAACAATAATTATGAAAAAACTTTACACAATTTTAGTTGTGCTTATGACATTTTTCTCGGCAACTTCGCAGGTCATCATAACTGAAATTGCCGATCCCAACAATGATGCGAACGCAAGATTTATTGAATTAACTAATATAGGTCAAGATGCTTTTGATTTAACAGGTTTTAACTTAATCAGATGGACTAACGGTAATGTCGATCCGACAGGAAGTTCGGAGGTTGATTTGGCTTCATATGGTCCAGTTGCTCCTGGAGAGGTTTTAACTTTCGCAAAAAGTTCCTCTACATTTGAAAACGTATATGGATTTGCGGCTACTGCTCAGTTGAATGGAGGAGTTGCAGATTCAAATGGTGACGATCAGATTGCTTTACGAAATGGAACAACAATCTATGATATTTTTGGCGTTCCCGGTGAAGATGGCACAGGTACGGCACATGAATTTGAAGATGGTAGAGCTG
>JASFWO010000060.1:0-5712 GCA_050049275.1 Flavobacteriaceae bacterium
AGAGGTGTCTTTGTAGGCTTGGGCATATACCACTCGTTTGATCCCCGCCTGGTGTATCAACTTACTACATTCTTTACAAGGCGATAAGGTGATATATAAGGTCGCACCTGAACAGGATTGAGTCGAGGCGGCAACTTTCATAATCGCGTTGGCTTCAGCGTGCAACACATACCACTTGGTGTAATTTTCCTCATCTTCACAAGGGTTTTCAAATCCGGTTGGGGTACCGTTGTAGCCATCCGAAATAATCATTCGATCCTTAACAATAAGTGCCCCTACTTTTTTGCGATGACAATGAGACAATTGTGCCCATTCTAGCGCCATACGCATGTAAGCACGATCATATCGTAGTTGTTTGGCTTGCGCTTTGGTCATGGCAAACGATTAATAAGGATTGGGAGTAAAATTCCAATGATTATACTAGAGCCCACCAACAACCAATCGCGTCGGCTCGATTTGAACAAATGAATCACGAGCACATTGAGGACAAGCACGAACAGTGCCAACAACAACTGTGCAAACTCTATTCCGATGGCAAATGCCAATAACGACACTCCTAATGGGCTGTCACTGTCTTTGATAAGGTCGAAATATGAGGCAAAACCGAAACCATGAATGATCCCAAAGAAAAGAGTAACCACCATGGGTATTAGAGTAGAACTGAATTTGGTTTTAAAAGCCCAAACAATATTATAGAGTGCGGTCAATAGTATACTCAAGGGGATCAAAAATTCAATCCATGTCAGATTCACACGAACGACTCCATAAGTGGCTAATATCAATGAAAGGCTGTGCCCAAGTGTAAAAACAGTTACCAAGACTAGCAGTTTTTTCCACTGTGTAGCAGCAAACGGCAAACACAAAGCTGCCAAAAACAACAAATGATCATAGCCCTGCCAATCCCAGACGTGCTGGAACCCCATCTTAATCAGTAACCAAAAATCATCCATGTTTTAATTTGAAGGGTAAACATAACAAAAAGCAAACTAAAATCCGCGCTCGCTTTTGATTTGTTCATAGGCTTTTTGAATCTGTTGAAATTTTTCTCGAGCAGCCTTCACATAGGCTTCTCCTAGATGTTGCACTTTGTCAGGGTGGTGCTTTTTTGCTAAATCTCTGTATGCTTTTTTGATTTGACTGTCGGTAGCAGCCCTAGATACTTCTAAAATTTTGTAGGCGCTGTCAACCTGTTTAACAAACATGGCTTTGATGCTTTCAAAATCGATCATACGTACTTTCAAATAGCCTGCAAACGATTGTATCTTTTGCCATTCAGGCTCAGAAACAGATCCGTCTGCTTGGGCAATGCCAAATAAAAAATGAACCAATTGAAGACGGCTCTCGTAACGTGCATTGAGTGCAAAAAACGAACATACTTCTAACGCGGAAACGTCTGATTTGTTCAACTCACTATTAAAAACCCTAAAAACCTCGTTCGCACGTTCTTTTCCATATGCGGACACGAAATAACGACGAACATAGTCCAGCTCTTTTTGAGTGACTTTCCCATCAGCTTTGATTACAAGACCTGCAAGCGTGAGTAATTTAAGCTCAAAATCTTGAGTGCTGATTCGAGTTCTGCGAAAACTGGTTTGAACAGAAGTGTTTTCAAAAAGGGACCCAATAAAAAATCCGAGTACTGCTCCGGGAAAACGAAACAATAAATAACCTATCAATGCAAAAATCCAACGCATAAGAGGCAAAGGTACAAAGGAATTTTAGAGAAATTAAGGGAATCTTATAGCTTATATTGAAAGATAAAGAGCGTTTCTTTCTGCAGCCAAATCCGCATAGTTATGTATCTTTGTGATCTAAAACTTTTGCTATGTATCCAGCTGAATTGGTTCAACCCATGCGCGACGAGCTCACCGCTGTCGGTTTTGATGAATTGGCAGATGCTTCTGCTGTAAAAAATGTACTATCACAACCTGGTACGGCCCTGGTAGTGGTTAATTCTGTTTGTGGTTGTGCGGCTGCAAATGCGCGCCCTGGAGTGCGTATGTCCCTAGATAACGAAAAGACCCCTAACCAACTCACAACTGTGTTTGCAGGGGTGGATCGTGAAGCTACGGATGCGGCTCGCCAACAGATGGTGCCCTTCCCCCCATCTTCGCCGAGCATTGCGCTTTTTAAAGATGGTGAATTGGTTCACATGCTAGAACGTCATCATATCGAAGGACGCCCCGCCGAGCTGATTGCCGAAAATCTTAAAGAAGCTTACAACAATTTCTGCTAAGTTTTGCAAGCACTGCAAAAAGCAATCGCTTTTCCGTTAAGCATTCTGTATTATTTGTGCTTCGGATTTAACTTGCTCCTTTTTCATGCAGTACAATGGGTTTGTTTTTATGGGTTTGGTTACAATGCCCATAAAAAGAGTGTAGATGTCATGAATTTTTTTCTTTTACGTTGCCTTAATTTGCTGGGGACAAGTATTTCTTTTGACAATCCGCATGTATTAGAGAAAAACCAATCATATATCATTGTAGCCAATCATCAAGGGATGTACGACATCCCCCCGCTGATTTGGTATTTGCGTAAAATTCATCCAAAATTCATTAGCAAAAAAGAACTCGGTAAGGGAATTCCTGGGGTTTCTTTTAACCTAAAGCATGGAGGATCTGTACTGATCAATCGCAAAAACCCCAAACAAGCCCTTGAAGCCATCACTGCTTTTGCTGAAACTTTGCAAAGTAAAGGTAGAAGTGCTATCATTTTTCCTGAAGGAACCCGCAGCCGTACCCATAAACCAAAAAAATTTCAAACACGTGGGTTGCTCACCCTCATCGAACATATGCCCAATGCAATTGTATTACCCGTGACCATCAACCATTCTTGGAAATTGATGCGGTGGGGAAGTTTTCCTATGGGAATCGGTGTGCACATGAAGTTTAAAGTACACATGCCTCTAAAGGTGTCAAAACACAGCCCAGAAGATTTGATCTCAGAAACCGAAAAAAAGATAGTTTCGGCAATAGAAAGCTAGTATTTGGGCTTTTGTTTTCGTAAGAAAGACTGAGTGCCTACCCGAAAATTGTCCGTTCCAAAACAAGCTCCAAAAGCCTCGGCTTCGGCCTTGAAGCCATCGGTTTGAGTTTCATAACCAGCGTTGACAGCCCCTATGAGTTGCGTTTGTGCTTCGGGGGCATTTCCCATGATTTGATGGGCCAAAGCTTCAACTGTTTTGTCGAGCTCTGAAAGAGAACATACACGATTTGCTAAGCCTATTTCGTAGGCTTGTTGGGCATCGATCATTGAAGCAGTTAGCATGATTTCCAACGCACGACCCTTGCCCACCAATTGAGGCAATCTTTGGGTGCCGCCATAGCCAGGAATCAACCCCAAAGACGTCTCAGGCATTCCTACCATTGCTGTGCTTGCGAAGATTCGTAAATGACAAGCCATTGCCAACTCGAGGCCCCCTCCAAGTGCATACCCATTAACAGCTGCAATGACAGGTTTGCTAAAGTTTTCAATGTAGTCGAAAACCGTGCGATTGTATTCTAGGACCAGGTCTTTAGCTTCTTCAGGAGTCAAATCGGCTAGCTCTGCAATGTCTGCCCCCGCTACAAAAGCCTTTTCTCCAGCACCTGTTATAATCACAACTCGTACAGAGGAATCCTGTTCCAAAGACAACAACGCTTGATGCATTTCAGACAAGGTTTCTCTATTTAGCGCATTTCGTTTTTTTGGACGATTTACGATAAGCCAAGCAATCGCTTGTTTTTGACGAATTTTCAGTTGATTATATTTCATGACTCGGAATGTATCGCTAGTGGAAAACAGACTGTAAAAATCGTTTTTTTATTGGGTGTTGAACGATGGTTTATAGTCCCGTCATAAGTTTCTACGATATTTTTTACCATCCCCAAGCCTAGACCCATACCGCTGGATTTGGTGGTAAATTTTGGTTCAAATATTTTGTCTGCGTGTTTTTTTGGAATCCCAATACCATTGTCAGAAATGCTGACACAAGCTCTTTGATTTTTTTTAAATACACGAACTTCAATGGTCGGATTGGAAGTGTCTGCACAAGCCTGTACTGCATTTTTGACTAAGTTGGTGATCACTCTTATCAATTGAGTACGATCCAATCGTGCGCAAATGGCCGATTGGGGAGCTTCAAACGAAATGTTTTTGTCGTTAAAAATTTCAAGGGCCAATTTGGTGGTTTGACTCACATCCAAGATTTCGGTTTGCTGAGCAGGCATTTGTGCAAAGTTGGAAAAAGCAGAGGCGATTGTACTAAGAATATCGATTTGCTGAATCAAGGTGTTGGAAAAATCCGCAAGTTTTTCTCGGGAATCAGGCGCAGTGGGTTCAAACTGCTTTTCAAAGCTTTGCACACTCAAGCGCATGGGTGTGAGTGGGTTTTTGATTTCATGGGCCACTTGTTTGGCCATTTCTCTCCAAGCGTGTTCTCGTTCGCTTTTGGCAAGTTTAACTGCGCTTTCTTCTAGCTGGTCGACCAAGCTGTTATAGGCGAAGATAAGCTGGGAAATCTCTTTGCTGGCACGCTCTACCAGGATTTTTTGATTGGATTTGTTTAAGGCAATTTTGTTGATTTTAGTCCCTATTTCTAGTAAGGATTGGGTGATATATTTTGACACAAAATAGGCCAGTAAAATAGCAATGCCAAGTATCAATACATAGACTTGAAGGAGTCTGGCCAAAAAGTTTTGGAGCTCCATGGCGCTCAAAGAATCATCATCATAATATGGCAAGTTTAGCAGTCCGATGTGCTCCCCTGTTGGGCTTCGGATATACGAAAAAGAGGAGCGATATTGCTCATTTTCCAAGGTTTGAATTTCAATAAAATTCCCGTCTGGGGCAGTGTCTATTAGGTTTAGGGTTGATTGAGGTATTTGTGTGGCTTCTTGCTGTAAGGGAAACTGAGTGCTTGTAATTAATTGTCCTGAAAGATTATAAATTCGAAAGTTGACATTTTGTTCGTCGGAAATTTGAAAAACCACCTCTCCAAAAATAGAGTCTAAATAAGCTTCTGTTTGGGGAAATTCGGTTTGACTTAATATATATTCGATTCTTGTTTGGAGCTGTATCTCTTTTCGCTGAAGTCGCTGCTCGTGGTATTGGTTAGATTGCTCACGGTACTGGTAAATGGTTACCCCAGCAATCAGTAATGAGGCTACTATGACCAAAAATATCATAGCCGTAAAAATGCGACCTCGCAAAGAGATTTGGGCTTTCATATCAGTCTTTGTTTCGGAGGCGTTTGTACAATCGGATGCCAAGCATAAGTAAAATCCCCAAGGCAATAAGGCCCAATACTCCAAAAACCCAATGAAAACTGTTTTTAAGTATGGCCAAAAATATGATGGCAAATAATAATAACGTAACACCTTCATTCCACAGGCGCATAAAGTTAGAGCTATAACGAACATTATCCGCTTGTAGGGCCAAATACATCCGGTGGGTTTTCAGATGATACACAAATAAGAGCCCAACGAAGCCAAGCTTAATAAGCATCCACTGCTGAGTCAATAAGCCTGGGTTGAGCACCAAAAGCCACAACGCAAAAAGTAAGGTTAATACGGCTGAAGGCCAGGTGATAATATACCACAATCTTCGACTCATCAGTTTGAGTTGTGGGATCAAAATTTGTGCTTCATCTTTGGTTTTATGACTCGCTTCTATGTGATAGATAAACAGACGCGGAATGTAAAACAAGCCTGCAAACCAAGTGACAACAAAAAT
>JASFWO010000061.1:0-5711 GCA_050049275.1 Flavobacteriaceae bacterium
AGCTCGGACGACTTTGCTTCATGGGGTGGAGCTTCTTCAGAGTACCACACAGAAGACCTAAACCGTCTGATAGATGCAGTAGATTTTATTTCTATGCATACCTATCCTTTTCATAACTCTCATTACAACCCTGATTTTTGGTATAATCGAGAACCAGAATGGTCTGCGATCGAACAAATCGACTCTGCGATGGTTCGTGCAGCAGAGTTTGCCGCTGGTCAATACCAAGATGTCAAAAACTATATGTTGAGCGTTGGTGCCAACAAACCCATTCATATAGGAGAAACAGGGTGGGCTACAAAATCCAATGGCTTGTATGGAGCTGAAGGATCTCAGGCTGCGGATGAATATAAAGCCAAAAAATTTTATGACAACATACGCCAGTGGACAAACACGAATGGCGTCTCCTGTTTTTACTTTGAAGCTTTTGACGAGCAGTGGAAGGATGCAGAAAATTCCTTAGGCTCAGAGACTCATTTTGGACTGATCAACTTACAAGGTCAAGCCAAATACGTGCTTTGGGATCAGGTAGAGGCAGGTGCTTTTGACGGCCTTATACGTGATGGAAAGCCGATTAAAAAAACATTTGATGGTGACGAGACCAAGCTGTTATCCAACATAAATCCACCTCCAACCCTATAAAAAAATGCGTTTCACCCAATTAAAACTAAGTCTTTTGAGTTTGCTTTTATTTTCTTGCGCCAATGAGTCTGCCGAAGAGAGCAAAATCAATACAATATTGTCTCAAATGACTTTAGAGGAAAAGGCGGGTCAAATGCTCAACCTCGGTTTGCCAAGTGTGTTAACTGGAGATTATTGGGATGAGCGTGAAGAGGTAGTGTTTGACAGTGTACGATTCAAAAAGTACATTGAAAAACTCAATGTTGGGTCTATCCACAATACGCCTCACCCTCATTTTCTACCAGACACCGACACATGGCACTACATTATCAAAACCATTCAAGAGGCCTCCCTCAAAAACACTCGTTTGGGGATTCCGGTAGTATATGGGATTGACAACATACATGGTGCAAATTATGTCAAAGGGTCCGTGATGTTTCCTCACCAAATCGGTTTGGCCGCATCGCGCAATACGGACTTAGTTGCTAGAACTGCCGAAATTACTTCTTATGAATCACGCGCAGCTTCCATGCCTTGGACCTATAATCCCAATGCGGATGTGTCTTTTAGCCCACTTTGGGGTCGTATTGCAGAAAGCTTTGGAGAGGATCCATATGTAGTATCTCAAATGACCGATGCTTACATTCGAGGTTCACAAGGCAGCACACTTTCCGACTCCACTCGTACGGCAGTTTGTGTAAAACACTATTTGGGCTATGGAGCAGGTTCGAACGGAAAAGACCGTGCAAACGCAATCATTCCCGAAGGTATGTTGAGACAGTACTTTATACCGCCATTTGAGGCAGCTGTCAAATCTGGGGCCATGAGTGTGATGGTCAGTTCCAACTCAGTCAATGGGGTCCCATGCCACGCGAATAGCTATTATATCAATGACATCCTAAAAGGGGAAATGGGCTTTGAAGGCGTTGTTTTATCTGATTTTAGTGATGTTGAATTTCTCGTAGAAGCCCACGAAGTGGTGGACAACAAAAAAGAAGCTACTTGGATGGCAGTCAATGCAGGGCTGGACATGTTGATGAATCCTTATGACGCAGATGTAGTTGATTATATAGTTGAGGGTGTAGAAACAGGCGCCATTGCAAAAGAAAGAATTGATGACGCTGTTCGAAGAGTTTTGCGACTGAAGTTTCGCTTAAACCTTTTTGAAAAACCATATAACGACCCTACGAATTTCCCTAAACTCGGTAGTGATGCGCATGTAGAGGTGAACTACCAAGCGGCATCAGAATCCCTAACCTTATTGAAAAATGAAGGTGTTTTGCCTTTAAAAGCTGGAAAAAAAATATTGGTGACAGGATATGCTGCCAACTCTATCAATGTACTCAACGGCGCATGGTCACGTACTTTCTTAGGGCAAATGACACAGTTTAATGACCCCACCAAAGCCACTATTTATCAGGCCATCAAGAAAACCAACGGAATAAAAAACACCTTGTTTGGTCAAGGAACGGATTATCTCACCGATGTCAACATAGATCAGGTGGTCAAAAAAGCCAAATATGCAGACCAGATTGTGGTTTGCGTGGGGGAGTTGCCAGCGACTGAAAAACCTTCAGACGTAAACGAACTAGACTTACCAAAAGCCCAACAAGATCTGATCAAAAGACTTAGCACCTTAGGCAAACCAATTGTTTTGGTCATGGTGCAGGGACGACCTCGTATCATTCGTCAGATTGAACCCTTGGTAGATGCCATTCTCATGGCGTACCTTCCTGGGCAAGAGGGGGGAAGAGCCATTGCAGATGCGCTCTTTGGCAAAACGAATCCCAGCGGAAAACTGCCATACACTTATCCAAAATTTACTGGGAATATATTGCCTTACTATCACAAGAAAACAGACGCACGTGATGTCGATTGGGGTTACAACGGGTTTTATCCTCAATACCCCTTTGGACATGGTTTGTCATACACCACTTTTTCATTGTCTAACTTGCATTTAGACACTGACACCATCCAAGGAGATGGAGCTATCACACTACAGGCAACGTTGACCAACACAGGCACTCGTAAAGGCAAAACCGCTGTAGAGTTGTATGTCAAAGATCTGATCGCATCTGTTGCGCCAGATGTTAATAAACTGATCTCTTTTCAAAAACACGAGCTAGAGCCAGGCGATCAAAAAACCATTTTATTCGAAGTTACTGCCAAAGAACTCAAGTTTGTCGACGCCAAAAACCAATGGATCGTAGAGCCTGGAGCATTTACATTATCACTGAGTATTGATCCTGACAAACCCATTAAAAAAGATATTTACTACAAGAACTAAAAACTAATTTAAACCAAAAGATTTTGAAAAAAACAGTCGCCAATACAGTCCCCATGAGCAAGAAGATTTTCTTTGGACTTGGAATGCTTGCCATGCAAATGTTCCCTGCTGCACTTGGGGTATTCATGGTCGTGTTGATTCAAGACTTTGGTTTTGATCCACTGATGTGGGGGTTGATTTTCTTTTTGCCTAGAGTGATCGATGCAGTGACAGACCCTGTGATGGGTTTTATCTCTGACAACACCAAATCCAAATGGGGTAGAAGAAGACAATATATTTTTGTGGGAGCGTTTATTATGGGGGCTTCTTTTATAGCGATGTGGCAAATCTATCCTGAGAACGGACTGAACTATAACTTTTGGTACTTTTTACTGCTTTCTGTTTTGTTTTATTTAGGACTCACTATTTTCAGTGTGCCTTATGTGGCTATGGGGTACGAAATGAGTACCGACTTCCACGAACGCACCCGAATCATGGCAGTGGCACAGTGGATCAGTCAGTGGGCATGGGTGATCGTTCCATGGTTTTGGATCATCATATATGACGACAGTTGGTTTAACTCTCCAGAATCAGGTACCCGAACGCTCGCCATCTATGTGAGTGTATTCTGTACGGTTTTGGCTTTGATGCCTGCACTATTTATCAAAGGAAAATCGTCATTGAATGATGACAACTTGGTTTCTATTACATTCAATAACATAAAAAACAATTTATCGACTTTGGTCAAAGGATTTAAAGACGCTGCTAACAACAGGCCTTTTGTACGCCTGTGTGCCGCTACATTTTTTATTTTCAATTCTTTCCAGACCATTGCGGCATTTTCTTTTTTTATTATAGTCTACTATTTATTCCAAGGTGATGCAAATGCTGCTGGTGTGTGGCCTACACTACATGGTTCAGTAGGAGCTTTGGTAACCACTTTTTTAGTCATTCCGATTGTCACCAAAATGTCTGAGCGTTTGGGCAAGAAGAAAACATTTATGATTTCACAGGCCATTTCCTTACTGGGGTATATTTTGTTTTGGTTCTTATTTATCCCTGGTAAGCCCTACGCCTTCTTGTTTGCTCTTCCTTTATTTTCGTTTGGAATAGGTGGCTTGTTTACCCTGATGATGAGCATGACTGCAGATACCTGTGATTTGGACGAACTCAATAACGGACTCCCTAGAAAAGAAGCCACATTTGGAGCTTTATATTGGTGGATGGTCAAGTTTGGCACTGCACTGGCAGGCTTGTTTAGCGGGATTATCATGAGTGCTGTTGGGTTCGATGCATCCTTACCCGAGCAAACAGATACTGCCATGACAGGACTTCGCATTTTTTATACGGTACTCCCAGTGATTGGAACTTGTATCGCAATCTATGTGATGAAAAATTATGAAATAAACGAATCGAGCGCTAAAGAAGTCAGTGAGATTCTTGCAAAACGTAACAACAAATAACAATTTCCATGTCTTATAGAAAAGAAAAACATTTATCTCTTGCTGGATTTTCTCAATCCAAACACAACCAAGAAACACTACAAGAAATTTCGGGGACGTTATTAAAGTCCAAAATGCACGGAATTTGCTTTAGCCCCTACGATCAAGGGCAAAACCCAGGAGACGAATTGAGTGAAGCTCAAATACGTCGTAAATTGGAGTGTATTGCTCCATATACCCAATGGATTCGCACATTCTCTTGTACTGAGGGCAACGAGCAAATCCCCGTTTTGGCCAAATCATATGGGCTCAAAACCCTTGTAGGTGCCTGGTTAAGCGATGATTTAGAGCAAAACGAGAAAGAGTTAGAAGGGCTCATTGAGTTGTGCCTTGAAGGTCATGTCGATGTTGCCGCTGTAGGCAACGAGGTTATGTACAGAAAAGAGCTCAGCGAGCAGCAACTCATTGACTATATACTTCGCTTTAAAGAAGCGGTTCCCAACATAGAGGTAGGTTATGTAGATGCTTATTATGAATTTTCAAGCAGACCCAAAATCACAGAAGCATGCGATGTGATTCTAGCCAATTGTTACCCCTACTGGGAGGCTTGTCATATTGATTATTCACTCGTCTATATGAAGCAAATGTATCACCATGCCAAAGATGTTGGTGGAGGTAAAAAAGTAATCATTACAGAGACAGGGTGGCCGAGCCAAGGAACGAGCCTTGGAGGCGCACAACCCTCTTACGAAAACGCACTTCAATATTATATCAACGCACAGCTTTGGTCAAAAGAAGACAACATCGAAATGTTTTATTTCTCAGCATTTGACGAGCCTTGGAAAGTAGGTGCTGAAGGAGACGTAGGAGCTTACTGGGGCCTCTGGGACAAAGACGAAAAACTGAAGTTTAACGCCTAATCTGGCGTTCATGGATTACACCAAAGTACTTTCAATCCCCAAAGGCATGGCCATATGCTATTCCGGATTTAGAGATGGTCAACGACCTGGTGCGAAGTATCCAGAACGAGCTCAAATCGAAGAAGATCTTCACATCGTAAAGAATCATTGGGCTTACATTAGGCTTTACAGTTGTGATCCACACGCCAAGACCGTACTCGAGGTGATTAGAGACGAAAAACTTCCTCTCAAAGTCATGCTAGGCGCCTATTTAGAGGGTGAAGTTTCCAACCCCCATTGTCCGTGGGGTGGAACGTTTAGTGATGAACAAATTGCCAAAAACAAGAAAATCAATCAACAACAAGTGGATACGCTCATTCGATGGGCCAACCAGTATCATGAGGTTATTTTTTCATTGGCTGTAGGCAATGAATCCTGTGTCGACTGGTCAGGAAACATGGTCTCTGTAGATACCATGATTGA
>JASFWO010000062.1:0-5708 GCA_050049275.1 Flavobacteriaceae bacterium
ACGCACATCATCAAAAGATGCGTGAGAAAAGTTGATGCGAAAAACATTCACACCGGCAATTATCATATCTCGGATCACATCTTTGGAGGAGCTAGCAGGCCCTAAAGTGGCGACAATTTTAGTCTTTTTAATATTTTTCATCTTAAAAACTTAGTTGTTGTTTAATATAGGCTAGGTGGTTGGGCAGCGGATAGCAAGACTGTATTAAGGGGCTTTTTTGTAGTTTGTCTTGCACACTCACTTGATGTGTTGTATCAAGATCAAGCAAGAAGTCAACCGAATTCAATGTATTAAAAAGGTAATGGACTTGCTCAGAGGTTTCAAAAAGCGACTCTGAGTTCTCAAATTGACCAGAGGTCTGAACTTTGTTACCAATCAGGCGCCATTTTGACTTTTCTTTAGGAGAGCAATACGAAAAAACAGGGTATTGCTCTGTATTGTTTCTAGCGTCCAAATCGTTTTTGTCTCGCTTCAATTTGATGTTTAAGCGTTTATTTAGATAAAAAGCAAGTTGGTACGAAGGGAGAGATGTGTGTAGACACAACAATTGGTGTCCAGACTCTTCCTTAGGCACAAAAAGCGTATGCTTTAGCATTTCCAATTTAATAAGCTGCAAATATACAATTAGAGAACGGGTTTTGATCCTTTGATTCGCATACACAGGACAAAAAATCAATCATTACCTTCAATTTTATCTTTTAGTTTAAAATAAGCGCGTTGCGAGACCTTTTCCATCGCCTTTTTTTTGCTAGAACCCCTACCTGTGGCTATAACTTTTCCGCCCACCAATAGTTTGGATTTGTAGTGAGGAGCAGCCAGCGCCCCAGAATCCTCATAAACATCAAACAAAAAATCTTTTTTCTGTTGTTGAAACCAATTAACCAGCAAACTTTTATGGCTTAAAACCTTTCCTTTTAGATGGCCTAAATCCACATAAGGCTCAATAACCTTTTTGTTAACAAACAAAGAACATTTTTGAAAACCAGCATCTATAAAAACAGCCCCCACAAGCGCTTCAAGCAGGTTTCCGTGTATGTCATCTCCGTATTTATCTTTTCCAACATTAGATTGTAGCATAGGGTAAAGCTGAAGCGCCTTGCCTACGTGATTCAGAAAGTCACGCCTTACGATTTTGGATCTCATTTGGGTCAAAACGCCTTCATCTGCGTTGGGGAGTGTATTGTATAAATGAGCGCCTATAAGCGCCCCTAAAAGTGCATCACCCAGAAACTCTAAACGCTCATAGTTTATTTTGTTTCCTTTGCCATCCACCTTTTCTAAAGAACGATGGGTAAACACACGTTCGTATAGCCCAATGTCTTTGGGTCGATATCCAGTAATGTTGCGAATTTTGGTGTAAAAAGGCTCTTTTAGGGCTGAAGCAGGTTTCCAAAGACTACCAAGCTTCTTCATAGATCTACCCCCACTTTTGGACTACGACACAGGCGTTGTGTCCGCCAAACCCAAAAGTGTTGCTCATCACGATGTTAAGGTCGCGTTTTTGAGCTTTATTGAAGGTAAAGTTGATTTGAGGGTCTATGGCTTCATCGTCTGTGAAATGATTGATTGTAGGTGGTACGATTCCGTTTTGGGCCGACAGAATTGTTGAGAGCGTTTCAATAGCTCCAGCTGCACCCAACAAATGTCCAGTCATAGATTTTGTTGAGTTAATATTCATTGTGTATATATGCTCGCCGAAAACTTTTTTCAAAGCGGTAGACTCGGCCACATCGCCTAAAGGCGTGGAGGTTCCGTGCATGTTGACTGCGTCGATATCGTCGGGCTTAAGGCCAGCATCTGCTAAGGCATTTTCCATGACTTTGGTTGCTCCAATTCCATCTGGATGTGGTGCGGTCATGTGGTAGGCATCGGCCGAAAGGCCACCACCCACAATCTCAGCATATATGGTAGCTCCTCTTTGTTGTGCGTGTTCAAGGCTTTCAATGACCAATGCGCCCGCACCTTCACCCAACACAAAACCATCGCGGTCTTTATCAAAGGGTCTAGAAGCGGTCTTTGGGTCGTCGTTTCGAGTCGAAAGCGCATGAAGTGCATTAAAACCTCCAATTCCCGCTTTGGTAACGCCCGCTTCAGACCCCCCAGTAACCATTAGATCAGCATAGCCGAGTCGTATGTAGTTGAGCGCATCAATGATGGCGTTTGCAGAAGAAGCACATGCAGACACAGTCGCAAAGTTAGGACCCCTTAAACCATATTTAATAGAAATCATTCCAGGCGCAATGTCTGGAATCATCTTTGGGATAAAGAACGGATTAAATCGAGGCGTGCCATCTCCGTCAGCAAAGGAAAGCACCTCGTTTTGGAAAGTTTCTAATCCACCAATACCTGCTCCCCAAATAACACCGGCGCGGTCTTTGTCTATAGTGTCTAAGTTGAGATTTGAATCACGAATGGCTTCATCAGCAGCCACGACAGCATACTGAGCAAAGAGATCCATTTTTCTAGCCTCTTTCCGATCAAAATAATCGGAAGGGTCATACCCCTTTAATTCGCAAGCAAATTGCGTTTTGAATTTACTTGCATCAAAACGGGTAATAGGAGCAGCACCACTTGTGCCAGACACAAGACCTTCCCAAAAATCAGGAACCGAGTTCCCAATTGGTGTCAACGCGCCTAAACCAGTTACGACTACGCGCCTTTTTTGCATAGGATGTTATTTACTTCCTTCGATGTACTGTACGGCTTGACCTACTGTAGCGATGTTTTCAGCTTGGTCATCCGGAATTTGGATGTCGAATTCTTTTTCAAATTCCATAATTAGTTCGACAGTATCCAAAGAGTCTGCGCCTAAATCGTTTGTAAAACTAGCTTCAGAAACGACTTCGTTATCGTCAACGCCTAGTTTGTCAACGATGATGGCTTTCACACGAGATGATATATCAGACATATATGAAGTTTTTTATGTTAGTTGGGGGCAAAAATATAAAAACTTTGGTTCCTACTAACTTAATATTGCAAAATCTTAACAACTCTTTACGGTTATTAGGTGTGATTTTACGATATGGTCGAATATATTGTAGCTTTGTAGCGGTTTTAAAAAATGAAATTCAACTCACAAAAAATCGTCATGTTTGCTTCAGGATCTGGAAGCAACGCTGAACAAATCATTCAGCATTTTGCCAATCAACCCAATATACGAGTTGCAAAAATTTATGTGAATAACCCTGATGCGTTTGTTTTAGAGCGCGCCAAAAGGCATCAAATAGAAACCAAAGTTTTTGATCGCTCCTATTTTTTATCTCACCAAGGATTAATTACCGACCTCTCTTTAGAAAACCCAGATTTGATTGTTTTGGCGGGGTTTCTTTGGAAAATCCCAGAAATGATTGTTAAAGCCTATCCAAACAAAATCATCAATATTCACCCAGGGCTTTTGCCAAAATTTGGGGGAAAGGGAATGTTTGGAATGCACGTCCATCGCGCCGTAATCGCAACTGGCGAATCGGAAAGCGGGATTACCATCCATTATGTCAACGAAAATTATGATGAAGGAGCCATCATCATGCAGGCAAAAGTATCTATAGGTCCGTATGAAACCCCAGAATCGTTAGCTCAAAAAATTCACAAATTAGAGCATCAACACTTCCCGGTCACTATTGAAAAAATATTAACCTCGACCTAATGGTACATCTCTACACAGACGGCGCAGCAAGCGGCAACCCCGGCCCGGGAGGCTATGCCCTCATATTAGAATGGGTGGGTAAGGGACACACAAAAACCTACAGCCAAGGATATAAACACACCACCAACAACCGCATGGAACTCATGGCGGTTATTCAAGGGTTATCGATGCTTAAGAACCCATCTACAGAGGTGGTTGTTTTCACAGATTCAAAATACATTTGCGACGCGGTTGAAAAAAAATGGGTGTTCGGGTGGGAGCGCAAAAGCTTTAAGGATAAAAAAAACATAGATTTATGGAAAGAATTTTTGGAACTATATAGAAAACACCTTGTCCGAATCAAATGGGTAAAGGGCCACAATGATCATCCACAAAACGAATGGTGCGACAAAGCCGCCGTTAAAGCATCCAAAGACGAAGCCAACCAGATAGAAGACACAGGATATTTAAACACACATTAAAAAAATGAAGAACAAACTACTTGTTGTGGGCACTGTTGCCTTTGACGATATTGAAACACCCTCGGGAGAAAGTGGTAAAATATTGGGAGGTGCCGCCACCTATATTGGGCTTGCCGCTTCTCAGCTTTCAGTCGACGCGGCAATTGTATCAGTTGTAGGAGGTGATTTTCCAGAGGATTATTTGTCATTATTAAGAGAACGCAACCTCAACTTAGAAGGATTAAAAGTTGAGCCCTCAGGAAAAACTTTTTATTGGAAAGGCAAATATCACAAGAACCTGAACAAAAGGGACACCTTGGTCACAGAGCTCAATGTTTTAGCCGACTTTTCTCCCCAAGTTCCAAGTGACTATAAAGACGCTGAAATTGTGCTGCTTGGCAACCTTCACCCAGCAGTTCAATTGAGCGTTCTAGACCAACTAGGGACTTCGCCAAAAACAGTGGTGTTGGACACCATGAATTTTTGGATGGATCACACTTGGGACGATTTGTTGCTTGCGGTTGCCCAAACAGACATCATTACCATAAACGATGAAGAAGCACTTCAACTGAGCGGTGAAAACAGCTTGGTGGCTGCAGCGAAAAAAATCCATTCGATGGGGCCGTCTTATGTGGTTATAAAAAAAGGAGAACACGGAGCACTAATGTTTCACCAAGACACCATCTTTTTTGCTCCAGCCCTTCCCATTGAGAGGGTTGTAGACCCAACTGGGGCAGGGGACAGTTTTGCAGGAGGCCTCGCGGCTTATTTATCTTCAGGTGTTGAGCTAACCCCAGAATCTGTCAAAACAGGGATTATTTATGGATCGGCTTTGGCTTCGTTTTGCGTGACAGACTTCGGCACAAGCGCCTTGCTTAACCTAGACAAATCGGCTCTTAAAAAACGCTTAAGCGCCTTTAAGGCTTTGGTTCATTTTGATGAAAACTAAGAAGCCTAATAAAATCAACATATTTGAATGTTAGGACGATCAAAATTTTTAATTTTGCGGTATGAGTGACGCAATTAAGCACGAATGTGGCATCGCCGTAATTCGGCTTCTCAAACCCCTTAGCTACTACCAACAGAAATACGGAAGCCATTTTTATGGACTTCAAAAAATGTATTTGATGTTGGAAAAACAACACAACCGAGGACAAGATGGTGCAGGATACGCAAGCATCAAGCTCGACATGAAACCAGGAGAGCCCTTTATGAGTCGCGTTCGCTCTTGTGAGCCCCAGCCTATTCAAGACATTTTTTCTATCATAAATGGCGAAATCAACAACAAACAACAAGAAATAGATTCGCAACCGAGCTCAGACCTCGCGCTCAAACAAACATTTCCCCACTTGGGCGAGGTGATGATGGGTCATCTGAGATATGGAACCTTTGGTAAAAATGGTATTGCAAGCGTGCATCCATTTTTAAGACAAAACAATTGGATGCATCGAAATTTGGTTGTCGCCGGGAACTTTAATCTCACCAATGTCAATGAGCTTTTTGACAACCTTGTTAGCCTTGGACAACACCCTAAAGTGAAGGCGGACACAGTGACGGTCATGGAAAAAATAGGACATTTTTTGGATGACGAAGTGTTTAGCGAGTATAAGAAATTAAAAAAACAA
>JASFWO010000005.1:0-15805 GCA_050049275.1 Flavobacteriaceae bacterium
CTATTTCAGCGACTTCTAGGGCGCCCCGAAACACGGAGCAAGACGGAAAAGACTATTTTTTTCTTTCTGCGGAGGCTTTTCAACAACAGATTGAAAAAGATGCTTTTGTGGAGTACGAAGAGGTGTATCCAGGAAAATTTTATGGAACTCTGTATAGTGAGATAGATCGCATCTGGGCCCAAGGCAAAGATGTTGTTTTCGACATAGACGTGGAAGGAGGGCTTAACATCAAGCGGAAATATCCAAAAGAAACCTGCTCGATTTTTATACAACCCCCAAGTTTAGAGATTCTTGCGCAACGGTTACACCGGCGCAACACGGACAGCTCTGACGATATACAGACGCGACTTCAAAAGGCCACACAAGAACTCGCAATGGCGGATCAATTCGACCATATCATCATAAACGACAATCTAGATCAAGCCCAGTCTGAACTCTTGCGCATCGTGTCTGATTTTGTAAAAAAATGAGTCGAACCGCTTTGTTTTTTGGGAGTTTTAACCCCATCCATCATGGGCATGTGGGTGTTGCCAAAGCAGCACTTCAAACACAACAGGTCGATCATGTCACCTTTGTGGTTAGCCCTCAAAACCCTTTTAAAAAACAAGCCGACTTGTTGCCCGAACACCATCGATTAAACCTTGCTCAACAGGTTTTGAAAAATCGACCTAATATGTCTGTCAGCGATGTAGAGTTTGCCTTGCTAAAACCCAGTTATACCCTTGACACACTCAATTTTCTAACAGACAAAAACCCAACGGCTCAATATTTGTTGTTGATGGGGGCAGACACTTTTGCCCAGATTCCCCAATGGAAAAACGGAGAGCAGCTGTTAAAATTCAAAATGATGATCTACCCGCGCCTAGGGTTTGAACTCCCGGCCCCTAATGAGAATCGCATTTTATTGGATGCCCCCATCATGGAGATTTCAGCCACCCAAGTAAGAGACAAAATAAAAGCAGGCGAGGAGGTCGATCACTTGGTACCTAATGTTGTGGCAGAGTATCTGGCCACTCTTTAATGTTAGTGGTATTTGATTTTTCTTAAAATCCTCAACGTGTCTTTGTAGTTCTGGTAGGCTTTTTCGCTAACCCTTTTGAGAGCGTACTGTGAATCAAAGATCATTTCTTTGGCCTCTTCAAATCCGTTGAGAAAACAAAGCATTAAAGTAGAGGCTAAATTTTCGACCTCTTTGGATTGAGCTTTTGTTAGAGAGGTCTTTTTTTCAAGTTTTTTTAAGAGAGCTTTTTGGTTGTTAAAGATGTGGTGAAGGAGTTTTTTTTCAAACTCTGGAGGGCGAAACAAAAAATCACTTTGAATCTGGTAAGTACCATTGTTTTCAAAAGTTAAACACACCTCCTCAAGGGGATAATATTTGTATGAATCATTTAGTCCTAATCGGACATACTCTATCAAACTGAAAAAATCTTTATCATATTTGATTTCTACCTCGTCATAGGTTGAGTAAAAAAGCTTGACCTGTTCGTTGATCAATTCAATATCTACTCGCGAGTAGTACAGACGATCTTTGATTCTTTTTTCCATTCCTGCCCAGCAGACCACAAATGTTTCTTTAAAAACTTTATAGTTTGTGTGTAGCCCATTGTGATGGCGTTGTACAAAATCGACAACTCCATCTAGGGTAAGCTCTATGTTGTTTCGGGCATGGTTTTCAATGTCGGCAACGACAGCAGAATTGATGTCAGCAATTTCGATGTCAAACACTTTGGATTTTGAGATGCTGCCTTCACGAAAAAAGACAGATCCACCATAATATTTCCAGATGTTTTTGCGGAGTGCCGTAAGCTTTTCATTGGGCTGAATGGTGACCAATCCGACAACTTTTCCGTCGGGCAAGTGAGGGAAATGGATGTTTTCATAGGATACAGTAGGTGGGTTTTCTAAGTATGCATTGATAAGGTTTTGCAGTTTGGCATCGTCAAAGAAATCGACACCGACAATAAGATTCTCTTCATCTTTAACCCCAACCACCATGTAAGAATTGTTTTTTGGGTTGGAATTAGACAAAGCACAGATGTGCTTTAAAAACTTGGCTTTCCCTTCTTTGCTGCTGATATTAAGGAGCAGTTTTTTGTCGTAAAAACTGTTCTCATCGTTGTGAGCTAACAGATTTTTTACCAGTAAACGTTTATTAATCATTTTGTTAGCAGCGTTATCGAATCCATAGATGCATTTAAAACTACAAAGACCGCCGTCGAAATCGAACTTTGAGAAGCCCCTTTTTTAACCAATTATTAACAGATTTAATTTAATTTTTTTTTCAACTTGCACCTCTTACAAACAATACATATTTTTCAGAAAATTTACCCAATGGAACATACTCAAGTGGACATCAAAACCTTGAATGAAAAAATTGAAAAAGAAAGCGCTTTCGTCGATTTGATCAATACGGAAATGAGCAAAGTCATTGTTGGCCAACGTCATATGACAGAACGCTTGCTAATTGGTCTTTTAGGCCAAGGACACATATTGTTGGAAGGAGTACCTGGTTTGGCCAAAACATTGGCGATCAACTCTCTGAGCAAAGCCATCAAGGCCTCTTTTAGTCGCATTCAGTTTACACCTGATTTGCTCCCTGCAGATGTTATCGGAACCATGATTTACAACATCAAAGAGAATGACTTTAGCATCAAAAAGGGCCCTGTGTTTGCTAATTTTGTTTTAGCTGATGAGATCAATCGTGCCCCCGCAAAAGTGCAATCGGCTTTGTTGGAGGCGATGCAAGAAAAACAAGTGACCATTGGCGACGAAAGCTTTGGGCTAAAACCTCCTTTTTTGGTGATGGCAACCCAAAACCCCGTAGAGCAAGAAGGAACTTATCCGCTTCCTGAAGCACAGGTTGACCGCTTTATGCTTAAGGTAATTATTGACTATCCAAATAAAAGCGATGAGCAGCAAATTGTTCGAGCGAATCTTAATGGGGCTGCCGAAAAAATCAAAGCGGTTGTTACGACGGCTCAGGTGCTAAAGGCTCAAAAAACCGTTCGCGAGGTTTATATGGACGAAAAGATTGAGCAATACATTCTTGATTTGGTTTTTGCGACTCGCTACCCTGAGCGCTATGGCTTGGAATCGCTTCAACCATTGATAGGTTTTGGAGCTTCCCCAAGAGGGAGTATCAATCTTGCGACAGCCGCCAAATGTTATGCATTTATCAAGCGCAGGGGCTATGTTGTACCAGAAGATGTGCGTGCGGTTGTTCACGATGTGTTGCGCCACCGTATCGGGATTACTTACGAAGCCGAAGCAGAAAATGTTACCGCCGAAGATATCATCAACCAAATTGTCAACGTGGTAGAGGTTCCCTAACCATGTCAACCTATCCAACTCACAATGACTAAAGATTCGTAATGGATACCAAATCCTTATTACAAAAAGTTCGCAAAATCGAGATTAAAACCCGTCGATTGAGCAATCATATTTTTGGAGGTGAATATCACAGCACCTTCAAAGGTCGGGGTATGACCTTTAGCGAGGTCAGGCCTTATCAGTTTGGAGATGATGTGCGGGCTATAGACTGGAATGTGACAGCCCGCTATAACGAACCCTTTATCAAGGTGTTTGAGGAAGAACGAGAGCTGACCCTAATGTTACTTGTGGATGTAAGTGGATCTGCTTTTTTTGGATCTCACGAACAGTTTAAAAAGGATTATTTAACAGAAATATCTGCTACCCTGGCTTTTTCAGCACTTCAGAACAATGATAAGGTAGGGTTGATTTTGTTCTCAGATCAAATAGAACTATTTATTCCGCCCAAAAAAGGAAAATCTCACGTATTGCGAATCATAAGAGAGCTTATAGAATTTCAGCCTGTTAGCAAAAAAACCAACGTTTCCGAAGCGCTTAAATTCATGTCCAGCGTTTTGAAAAAGAAAGCCATTGTTTTTTTAATGTCAGATTTTATGGATGAAGGCTACTCGAAGAATCTAAAAATAGCTTCTCGAAAACACGATTTGACTGGAATAAGAGTGTTTGATAAGCACGAAATAAAACTGCCCAACATCGGAATGGTACCCATGTTAGATCGTGAAACAGGGGCATATCGCTTGGTGGATACCAGCTCTAAAAAATTACGCAAACAACACCAAATACAAGCCGCCCAACGAACTGCTTATTTTCGAGACTCATTTAGTAAAAGTGGTGCGGGTGCCATTTCGTGTCGAATGGACGAGAGTTATGTAAAAAAATTATTAGGTTATTTCAAAAATCGTGGATAATAAACGAACTTACATATTGTTTGTTTTTATGTCTGTTTTTGGGTTTGCACAGCCCCAACCAAGAGCACTCGTGGACACCACCGCTATGACCATTGGAGAATCGATTCAATATGAATTAAGCGTTCAGACGGATTCCACGGCTAAGGTTATTTTTCCTAAAAGCCAAAGTTTTCTTCCATTTGAGATCATAGACACCACAAAAGTATTTCGAACTTCTACAGGGACAAAAAGCGATTGGTCCAGAGCGTACACCCTTATTCAATTTGACTCAGGAACGTTTCATATTCCTCAGCAAAAAATATGGATTGACGGAGTCGAATTCTTGTCAGACTCTTTGAAAATACAAGTACATACGGTGGAGGTAGACACCCTCAAACAACCTTTGTACCCAATCAAACCGATCATTGACATCGAAAAAAACACTTTCGGATGGTGGCGCCCCTATTTGCTCGTGTTGGTTTTAATAGGCGCCCTACTATCGATCTACTTCCTGTTTATAAAAGCTAGAGACAAAATTCGTGAAAGACGCAAAGCTTTACCGCCTTTCGAACGTGCCCTACAAGCCCTACAAGCTTTAGAGACAGACAACTTGTTGGCCCAAGAAGACTATAAAGCATACTACTCGTCTCTGACTGAGATTGTTCGAGTTTATTTAGAAGATGATGCGCATGTCGACGCTATGGAAAGTACATCTTCCCAGTTAATAGCCAAGCTACAGTTGTTGAGAGATGCTGGAAATTTAGACCTTGAAAGAGAAACCATTAAAAACTTACAATCTGTTTTGGAGACCGCCGACTTGGTAAAATTTGCCAAAGCAGCTCCGGGCGCGCATCATGCGGTTGCTGACCGCACTGCGATAGAGTCTGTGGTCAAGCAAACTAAAGAAGCCCTGCCTGAGCCCACCGAAGAACAAAAACTTCAAGACGAAGCCTATATGTTGGCGGTACGCAAACAACAACGCCGCCGCCAAATGAAGCGAGTCGGATGGATCAGTGTGTCTTTTCTGGTAGTCGGACTCTCTGTATCGATAGCCTTGTATGGCTTCCAATCTGTCAAAGATCGGATTTTGGGTCACCCCACCTTGGCCCTAACTGAAGCCTCATGGATCACGAGCATCTATGGTGCAACTCCGGTTCGAATAAGTACCCCAGAGGTGCTCACACGGATCAATTCAGGCGGTGTTAATATGCAGCAATTCGGCATGGGAAGTCTAGAAGATTCTTTTCAGTTTTTACTAAAGATTGAACAGTTTACGAATCCAGAAGGAACTGAAATTGACATCAATGAAAGAGCCGTAGCCTTGCTTCAACAACTGGAAGAACTAGGAGCGTCCAATATTTTTCAAAAAGACGAAGCTTATCAAAGCCCTCGGGGATTTGAAGGCGTGCTTATTTCGGGTTCTTTTGACTGGGTCAGCGAAGAAAATACCATACGCAAAGAATACCAGGTATTGTATTTTGCAGAAAACAAAGGCCTTCAACAAGTTCGAATCATTTACGATCGTGGAGACCCTTATGCGCCTCAGGTTTCAGAACGAATTTTGAGTTCTATCGACTTTAATACAGATGTTCAATGATGTTTATCCAAAACACTTTTGCCAATCCAGAATATTTATGGGCCCTGTGTGTGGTTCCGATTTTGGCATTTTGGATGTTTTGGAAACCCAAAGACAAACGCAGTTCTCTACAGATTTCGTCCTTAACAGGCATAGAAAAAGCCACCCTAAAAGCCAGGCTGTATCCAATATTAAACATTTTGAGGTTGCTGGCAATTTCGTCTCTCATTCTTGCGCTAGCAAGACCCAGAACCGCAGATATTTCGACACGCACCAAAACCACACGTGGCATTGATATTGTGATGGCGATAGATATTTCATCGAGTATGCTTTCAAGAGACTTACGCCCAAACCGCTTAAGCGCCCTTAAAAAAGTAGCTTCCGAATTTGTCAAGAATCGAACGAATGACCGAATAGGTTTGGTTGTATATGCAGGGGAGTCTTATACAAAAACCCCCATTACAAGTGACAAAGCAGTTGTAGAAAATGCCCTTACAGCCTTGAACTATGAAGGGGGTGTTATTAATGATGGAACCGCTATCGGAATGGGTTTGGCAACCGCCGTAAACAGGCTTAAAGACAGCAAAGCGTTGAGTAAGGTAATTATTCTATTGACAGACGGGGTTAACAACGCAGGCTTTGTCGAGCCATCTACTGCTGCGGGGTTGGCGGCTTCATATGGAATCAAAACATACACCATTGGATTGGGCAGCAACGGAAATGCGATGGCTCCAATAGCCATCAATAGAGATGGAAGTTTTAGATACGGATTGACAAGGGTTGAAATTGATGAAGATTTACTTCGCAATGTAGCCGAACAAACAGGAGGAATTTATTTTCGAGCGACCAATAATCAAACACTCGAATCGATATACGATGAAATCAATAAGCTGGAAACAACCGAAGTGGAAGAGTTTAGCTATACCACATATGATGAGCACTTCCGACTGTTTGTTTTTTTCGGCTTGTTCTTATTATTTATGGAATGGATTTTACGTATCACCTTATATAAAAGCATAGTCTGATGATGCAGTGGGACACACCGATTTACTTTTATTTGATGGCCTTGGTGCCATTGATGCTGTTGGGGTATTTCCTATTTCGTACATGGCAGAAAAAAGCAGTTTGTCGTTTTGGGTCTCCCGCATTGCTTAAGCGCTTATCACCCGACGGATCTGTTTTTAAAGGGTGGCTAAAACAATCATTTTTGTTATTGGGGTTTGTTTTTTTAATCATGGCTTTGGTAAACCCCAAACTAGGAACCGAGTTAGAAACCGTTAAACGTGAGGGAGTTGATTTGGTTTTTGCCATTGATGTCTCTAAGAGTATGTTGGCAGAGGACATAGCTCCCAACCGATTGGAAAAAGCCAAAAGGCTGGTTTCGGAAACCATTAACAAACTTGGAGGAGACCGCATAGGTATTATTGCTTATGCAGCTAGTGCAGTTCCTCACCTGCCGATCACCACAGACTACGATGCTGCAAAGATGTTTTTGCAGTCGCTCAATACCGATATGTTGTCATCTCAAGGGACCGCTATTGCAGAAGCGATTCGGATGGCAGAAAACTATTTTGACGACGCCAATCAGGCCAATCGTGTTTTATGTATTCTTAGTGATGGAGAAGATCATGAAGAAGGCGGCCTTGTAGCTGCCGAAACAGCAGCAGAGTCAGGGATTACTATTTTTACCATTGCGCTTGGTTCAGAAAAAGGAGATGTAATTCCGATCAAACGAAATGGAGTGACCTCTTCTTTCAAAAAAGATGATCAGGGCGAGGTGGTCATTACGAGAATGAACACGGAGATTTTAGAAAATGTTGCCAATGCAACGGGCGGGCTTTTTTTACGGGGAGACAATACCGAACAAGTTGTAGAGGCCATAGGAGACGAATTGCTCCGAATGGATAAACAAGAATTTGAGACCAAACAATTTGCTAAATTCAAGGACCAATATCAATGGTTTTTAGCAATAGGTTTGTTATTGATTTGCTTTGAAGTATTTTTATTAGAGCGAAAAACGAAGTGGTTACAAAAATTGGATTTATTTAACGAAAAATGAAAAAGTTCGTTTGGCTGGTATTGGGTTTAGGTTTTTCGGTTCAAGGGCTTGCTCAGGGTCTTGAAACCAAAGCAACAGACAATTATATTTATCAAGGAAACAACTTTCATCAGAACGAATCTTTTGTAGAAGCCGAAAAAGAATATCGAAAGGCCATCGGTTCTGCTCCAAAAAACGCCATTGCTCAGCACAATCTTGGCAATACACTTTTCGAGTCTGATGCCCTTGGCGAAGCTTTTAATGCTTTCAAATCTGCCACGCTGAGCACTCAATCTAAGGCCGAAAAACACAGCGCGCTTCATAATATGGGCAACGTCTTTATGGAACAAAAAGAATACGCCAAAGCGGTAGAAACCTACAAAGAAGCTTTACGCAACGACCCCAGTGATGATCAAACACGATACAACTATGCGTTGGCTAAAGAATTGTTAGAAGATCAACAACAGAACTCTAACAACGATCAAGACCAAGAAAATCAAGATCAACAAGATCAACAGGATCAAAATCAATCCCAAGACCAAGGCGAGCAAGAACAAGAAGAACCCAAGGGCGACGGCGACGACAAAAAGGAAAATGAGGAATCTTCTCCAGACAAAAACAAGGAAGATCAAGAGTCAGAGGCGCCACAACCTCAAGAATCACCCACCCAACTGTCACCACAACAGATACAAAACCTACTTGAGGCTATGAACAATGAGGAAAAAAAAGTGCAAGACAAAGTCAACGCACAGAAAGTGCAACCCACTACTAAAAAGAAGCGTAAGGATTGGTAAATGATGAACAAGTTTAAACACATTCTTATTGTTTTTCTCTCCATTGCCTTTAGCAGCTGGGGTCAGGTAAATTTTGAAGTCAAAGTCAGTAAAAACAACTTGGGTCTCAACGAGCGATTACGTGTTGATTTTACACTAGACAAATCGGGAGACAACTTTAGACCACCTGCCTTTTCAAATTTTCGTGTGATTTCGGGACCTATGCAATCTGTGAGCAATGTGTTTGTCAATGGAAAGCGAAGTTATTCTATGAGTTACTCTTATTTTTTATCTCCCCTAAAAAAAGGGGTCTTCGACATTGAACAAGCCCAAATCGAGATTGAAGGAAAAACCTTTAAAACAACGCCTGTTACCATCACTGTCACAGACCCTGTTGAAGTGCCGAGAGACCCCAATGATCCTAGTTATGTAGTAGACGAAAAGCTCCATTTGGTTGCCGAGATCTCCAACAGATCCCCTTATGTCAATGAGCCCATTACGGTGGTCTATAAATTGTACTTTGCTCAGGGATTGATGCCCACCAACGTCGATGTTTTGGACACCCCAAAATACAATGATTTCTGGTCTTACAATGTAGACATTCAGCGCAGGGATATTCAGACATCTGTGTTTAAAGGAGAAAGGTATAACTACGTTGAATGGCGCAAAACAGTCCTTTACCCTCAACGCTCTTTAGAAATTGAGCCTTTGACTTTAGACGTTACGGTTGATGTCCCCTCTGGCCGTCGCGATTTTTTCCGCAACATGATTTACAAACAGGTTCCAAAATTGATTTCTGCGGGAGATGAAAAAATCAATGTCCTGCCATTACCCGAGCAGGGTCGCCCGTCAGATTTTTCAGGCGCCGTTGGCTCATTTGATTTTGAAGTCACAACAAGTAAAACCGAGCTCAAAGCCTCAGAATCACTGCAAGCAGAAGTTAAAATATCAGGTCGTGGCAACTTAAAATTGTTTTCTTTACCGGAGCTACAATCTCCAAACGCCTTGGAGAAGTATGAGCCTGAGCAAAAAGAAAAGGTGCGTACTTCTGCTAGTGGAATGAGTGGGTCTGTATCGGAGAGTTATACTTTGGTGCCTCAATTTCAAGGAAAATATCCGATCCCACCTGTAAGGTTCACCTATTTTGACCCCCAAGCCAAATCATATAAGACACTTACCTCAGATGAAATCATCGTCAATGTCACTGATGGCCCTAGTGCGACAACTCCAAACAACCCCACCCCAAACAGAAATCTTATTTCTACATCCAATGATCAGTTTCAGTTTATTGCGCTTCAAACCAAATTAACCCCCGTTAACCTTCCAAAATTTTTAGGGTCTAATTTCTATTTCTCTATGTTAGCGCTTCCTGTGTTGATGTTAGGAATGGTATTGCTTTTTTTTAGCAGAAGAAAAAAAGCCAATGCGGATTATGAAGGGGTTAGAATGCGTACAGCAAACAGGATGGCCAGAAAATATTTGTCAGAAGCCAAACGAAACCTTGACAACTCGGAAGCATTTTATATTGCTTTAGAGCGCGCGCTACATAACTATCTCAAAGCAAAGCTCAAAATGGAGACAGCAGACTTTAGCAAAGAGAAAATAGCAAATATTTTGAGTCAAATAGGGATAGAATCTGATTTGGTTGAGGCATTTGTTGGGGTGTTAGAAAACTGTGAATTTGCTCGCTACACTCCTTCTTCTGTGGGTGCCATGCAATCGGATTACAATCATACCGCTAAGCTCATTTCTCAAATTGATAAACAGTTCTGATATGCGTCATATTTTCATCATTTTATTTGGATCTATTTCAGTGGCTCTTCAAGCACAGTCAGCGGAAGAGCTGTTTACCCAAGCCAACACTCAATACAACTTAGGCCAGTTTGAGGAAGCGCTTCGTCTGTATGACTCCATTGTTGCCAAAGGCATGCACTCGGCAGATCTGTATTTTAACAAAGGGAATACACATTATAAATTGAATCAAATTGCACCAAGCATTTTAAATTATGAGAAGGCATTGCTTCTTGACAATAACCACAAAGGAACATTAACCAACTTACGCTTTGCTCAAAACATGACCCTAGACACAATAGAGCCATTGCCAAAGTCAGAGATTTCTATCTTTTTTGAACGTCTGATATCCGTGTTTACAACACACGATTGGGCATATGTTAGTCTTGTAAGTATGTTTTTGGCTTGTGTGTTTTTCGCTGTGTATTATATGGCCCGATTCTCTACTCGAAAAAGAATCTTTTTTGCAGGAGCATTGCTCAGTTTTTTCATTTGTGCGACATCCATCTTTTTGGCTTACCACCAACAATCTCAGCAACAATTAGAAATCGAAGCGGTTATTTATGCTCAACAAGTAGATTTTCGTTCTGAGCCAAACCTTAGGTCAGAGATCATTGTACAGTTGCATGAAGGCACCAAATTAGCTGTTATCGAACAGATTGAGCAATGGGCACACGTGCGGTTGGCCAATGGCAGCATGGGTTGGGTACCCATGGAATCGATCCAAAAAATAGTGTTTTAGAGTTCTTCCAACACATTGTCTAAATGGGATTGACCCTTTGGAGCATAGTCAAAAATCCATTCTCCAAGATTTAGAAGTTGTTCTGACAATAGCGATTCCGAAATGATGGAAGTTGGGATCAACCCAAACATTGCATTGGCACGCTCCAGTATGATTAGTAAAACTCCCGAAATAACCGCCATTTTGAGGCCACCAAATACAAACCCCAACAAACGATTCAGCCAGTTAAGCATGATGATTTTGGCCAGTTTGGTAAGAAACTTTCCAAGCATTGAAACCGCTATGATGATTAAAGTAAAAGTCAATCCGAAAGCTGTCAGGTTAATGTAGCTTTCTTTCCACTCTACATACAACACCAGCCACTGTGCAAAAAATCCAGAAAAATGAATAGCACCATACACACCCAAGATCAAGGCCAATAGCGACGCGATTTCAATTATAAAGCCTTTGAATAAACCTCTGAGTGCTCCTACAAGAACGAGCCCCCCAAAAATCAGATCTAAATAATTCCATTCCACCTGACAAATATACCAATTTGATTGGCGTTGAGTTTGTATTTTTGAGCTGTGATACAAGACCAAAAACTCAAAGCCCGTTGGGAACAAGTAGTTGACCTGATGTCCGAAAAATTTTCTGACGGGGACCCAATGGATTTAGATGGGATCATTTATATGGTGGGGCTTCAGGAATTTGGACGATGGGACCGTTCTTTTAAAAAAGACGAGAAAATTCAGTTGATGCATGTGGCCATATGTAGGCTGTTAGAGCCTTATGGCTTTTATCGCTTTGATTATGTTGATCAAGAAGGATGGCCCCATTATGAACTGCTAAAACCCCTTCCGAAACTAAAGCCTGGAGAACAAAGCCTGTTGATGAAACAAGCCATTGTTGGATATTTCTTAAGTAAGAAGCTGATTGACTAACACGAAACCCTTATTTTTGTCGACGGTATGGAACAATTGTTAGATCAAATCAAAGCCCATCTCGAGGAGGTAGAGGCGTTCAATACGTCAGAAACAGAGGCTTTAGAAAACTTCCGAATTAAATTTCTTGGAAAAAAAGGAATATTAACAGACTTGTTTGCGGCTTTTAAAGAGGTTCCGGCAGATCAAAAAAAGATGTTTGGTCAGCAAATCAACACGCTTAAATTGGCAGCCACTGAAAAGCTAAATACCCTTAAATCGCACGCTCAACCCTCCCAAAAAGACAATGCGCAACATTTTGATTACAGCCGACCCGGTCAGCCCATAGCCCTTGGCTCTTTGCACCCAATTTCGATTCTCAGAAACAAGGTTGTGGACATTTTTTCTCGAATTGGCTTTACATTGTCAGAAGGTCCTGAGATTGAAGATGATTGGCATAATTTCACTGCGCTCAACCTTCCAAAGCACCATCCAGCTCGAGACATGCAAGACACTTTTTTTGTGCAAACCAACCCTGACATGCTTTTGCGAACCCACACCTCTTCTGTGCAGGTGCGGCATATGGAAGACAACAAACCTCCAATTCGAACCCTTTCTCCAGGGCGTGTCTTCCGAAACGAAGCCATTTCTGCTAGATCACACTGTGTATTCCATCAAGTAGAAGGATTGTACATTGATAAAGAGGTTTCTTTTGCAGACCTAAAACAAACGTTGCTGTATTTTACCAAATCGCTTTTCGGTAAATCTAAGATTCGCTTGCGCCCCTCTTATTTTCCTTTTACTGAGCCTAGTGCGGAGGTAGATATTTACTGGGGCTTAGAGACCGAGTCTGATTACAGAATTACCAAAGGAACAGGTTGGTTAGAGATTATGGGTTGCGGCATGGTAGACCCCAACGTTCTGCAAAATTGCGGCATAGACCCTCAAGAATACTCTGGTTTTGCTTTTGGCATGGGCTTGGAGCGCATGGCAATGCTGTTGTACCAGGTAGAAGACATCCGCATGTTTTACGAAAACGACATTCGTTTTTTAAGCCAATTCAAAGCAGCAAATTAGTCTAGCTTTTCGCAAAGTTTAGACATCACTTTTCGAGCGGGTTTTTGCTGGTACAAAACTGTATAGACCGCTTCGATGATAGGAAATTCCTTGTTGAAATCTTTGGCCAACAAATAAGCGGTTTGAGCGGCATAATAACCTTCAGAAACCATAGTCATTTCCATGACAGCGGATTTTACAGTATATCCCTTCCCAATCATATTACCCAACATGCGATTCCGACTAAAAGTAGAATACCCAGTAACAAGTAAATCCCCCAAGTAAGCAGAGTTGTTGATGTTGCGTTTTATTTTATGCATTTTTTTAATAAAACGTTTCATCTCACGAATAGAGTTACTCATCAGCACACTTTGAAAATTGTCCCCATAACCCAGTCCATGAGCCATTCCTGCTGCAATGGCGTAAATGTTTTTGAGGGTAGCAGCATACTCTGTTCCGATAATATCATCAGAAACCTTAGTTCGTATATAAGCGCAACTTAGGTTGTCAGCTACACGTTCTGCATGCGTTATGTTTTGACAAGCCACGGTCAGATAAGACAATTTCTCTAATGCAACTTCTTCGGCATGGCAAGGCCCAGTAATCACTCCTATTTTATCCATAGGAACACCACAATGTTGATTGAGGTGCTCACCTACAATCAACTTACTTTCGGGAACAATCCCTTTTACGGCGGAAAAAACGATTTTGTCTTTAAGATTGGTTTTCACCAATACCTCGTTTAAAAAAGGAGATGGAATGGCAATCACTAACACATCACTTTTTTGTATAATTTCTTCAAGGTCATGCGTGATAAAAAGTCGATTGGGGTCAAAGGAAACACTGCTTAAATACTTTGGATTGTGCCCCTCTTCTCTAATATGCTTGGCGGTGTTTTTGTTGCGCATATACCAGCACACCTTATCATTGTTTTCGGACAATATTTTGACCAACGCCGTGGCCCAACTGCCCCCACCTAAAACACCAAATCGCATATATAAAGAATCGAATTTAGGCACAAAGCTAAGGAAAACCGAATAACCCAGTTTTGGGAAACATTTTGCGAAACTTTAACAAATGTTTTGGATTTTCGAGGGGCTTATTATCATAACTTGCCAACAGCAAACAACGCAGTTGTATGCTTTTAGTTTTTCATAGTTTAATATGGTTGGTTATGATGAGGGCGTTCGTTGAACGCCTTCTGATTTTTAGGGCCATGCCTCCCACGGAATCCTACTTACCAAAAGCAGCAACCCCAGAGCATAGAACAAGGCAATACGAACAAATTTTTTGTTGTTGTTCACTTGGCGCTTATGCATGGACCACCCCATGGTAATCAAAACGATCGCTAAGATGTTGGTAACAGGATGTTCAACAAGGTAAAGCCTGTAGGTGCTGTTTTTCATTACCGCTCCCATCCCATCGCTCCACCACTGAAACTTAGGCGAAATGAAGTACAAAATCAAACCAATCAGCAATTGGATATGTGAAACGATCAATCCAAACAACGAAAGGCGCAAATCACGGATGCCAAACACTCTCTTGGAAATCAGTCCTGAAAAGGCATTCACAACAGCAAAGACCAATACAATCAGAACCACATAAGCCCAAATCGAATGTAAACTCAGAACTGCATTCATAATCTATGGGTTTTAAACAAAGTTAGTCATTTCTAATTTGATGAAAAAATGAAAGATAATTCAGCACAAATTATTGATGATTTTGTGTAATTTCTAAAAAAATCTTGTCAGCCTCTCCTTTTTTGTTGATTTTACCATTATCCAACACAACAAGCCGATCCGACATATATTTTACCACCGACAAATCATGAGAGATGAAAACATAGGTAAATTTATATTGAGCTTTTAAGTCATTCAATAGATTCAATACTTGTGCTTGTACTGAAAGGTCCAACGCAGAAACCGATTCATCACACACAATAATTTTAGGTCGAACAGACAAAGCACGAGCAATGCTGATACGTTGTCGTTGACCACCAGAAAACTCATGCGGATAACGCTCTAAATGTTTGGAAGTAAGCCCTACCTGTTCTAATAGCTCTGATGCTAAGACAATGCGATCTGCTTGATTTTCTCCAATGCCATGAACCCGCATCGGTTCGGTTAGAATATCCTTTATTCTTTGCTTGGGGTTGAGCGAGCTGTATGGATCTTGGAAAATAAGCTGCACCTCATTTCTGTATTTTTTAAGGGCTCTACCCTTGAGCTGATGAATATTTTGCCCTCTATAGGTAATGGATCCTTTTTCGGGCTTTGTCAGTCTCAACATACAGCTTCCCAAAGTTGATTTCCCACTACCTGAAGTACCCACCAACCCCAATGTTTCTCCTTCATAGAGCTCCAAACTTAGATTGTGGAGCGCTTTAAAGCGTGTTTTGTTTTGCATAAAACTCTTCTGAATGCCTTTGATTTTTAGGATAGGCTCTTGCTTGTATAAAGCGAGATGTCGTTTTTGACGTTGAGATTTTGTTTCTGAAGTGGCCGCCTTTTTTTTGGTCAAAAAATCCTCAACGGTTGGCAATCTTTTAGGCCGTTTGTCTATTGGAGGTTTTGCGTGAATCAGCCCTTGGGTATAGGCAGATTGCGGGTTTTTAAACAGTTGTTGTGTTATCCCCGACTCGACACAAACCCCATTTTTCAATACAATCACACGATCTGCCCAATGTTCGATTAAATTCAAGTCATGTGAG
>JASFWO010000063.1:0-5661 GCA_050049275.1 Flavobacteriaceae bacterium
CTCAGTAGGTCTGAAATATTTGGAATCTACAGCCAGCACTTGTTTGCCTGGTTCCAATTGATAGTTTTCGTTTGAACAGGAGACGATTACGGCTGTTTCGTTTACTCCTGATCCCATAAATTCTAGCTCAACACCAATATGCGCGAAAGCCATTTTTACAAAATCCCGAATGGTTGTAGTGCGCCCTGTGGCAATCACCCAGTCTTCTGCAGTGTCGTGCTGTAAAATCATCCACATCATACGGACATAATCTTTGGCGTGTCCCCAATCGCGTTTGGCATCCAAGTTCCCCAAATAAAACTTGTCTTGCAATCCCAGCGCAATCCGAGAAACAGCGCGTGTGATTTTGCGTGTTACAAAGGTTTCTCCTCGAATGGGAGATTCGTGGTTAAATAATATTCCGTTGCATGCATACATGTCATAGGCTTCCCTATAGTTTTTGGTAATCCAAAAGGCATATAGCTTGGCTACCCCATAAGGTGACCTTGGATAAAAGGGGGTGGTTTCTGTTTGAGGAACCTCTTGAACTTTTCCATACAATTCAGAAGTGGAGGCTTGGTATATGCGTGTCTTCTTTTCAAGTCCAGCTATTCGGATGGCCTCCAGTAAGCGTAGTGTACCAACGCCGTCTGTGTCGGCTACATACTCGGGTATGTCAAAAGAAACCCGCACATGCGACATGGCGGCTAAGTTATAGATCTCGTCAGGCTGAATCTCTTGTACCAAACGGATCAAATTCGTGGAGTCCGTCATGTCCCCAAAGTGTAGAAAGAATTTGGGGTTGGGGTTATGGGGGTCTTCGTAAATGTGATCAATGCGATCCGTATTAAACAAAGACGTTCTTCGTTTAAGACCATGAACCACGTAGCCCTTATTGAGTAGAAACTCTGCCAAATAAGCCCCGTCTTGACCTGTGATTCCTGTGATTAATGCTATTTTATTCATTTGTTTTCCTAATGTTTTTTTAACAACCAACTGCTGCTCTGTATCTTCTCGCCCAGCCCGTCTATCAGCACCACGCCTTTTTGCTCACAAATGGCCCGTTCGGGGATCGTATCATTGTTCTGGTCGCCCCCATTGGCAAAGCCCAGTTCGTAGTGCTCACCATAATCCTCCGCAATTTTGGTAATCGTCTGACAGACCGTGCGGTCTTGGTCTAGAGACAGTATGGCTTTGTCCACCGCTTTGATGTTCGATACGATCAACAGTCGCTCTGATTCGTCCTGAAATTCTTTGCTGCCTTTAAGCGCACGTTGGTGATCATTATTCACAATCACAAACAGTTCGTCACACAAGGCTTTGGCGTTGTTAAAATACTCCAGATGCCCTTTGTGCAAAGGATTAAAATAGCCCGAAACAATAATCGCTTTCTTTTTCATCATTCTACCGTTACGGATTTGGCTAGGTTTCTGGGTTGGTCCACGTTACAGCCCCGCATCACCGCAATGTGGTAGGCCAACAATTGTAAGGGAACCGAAGCCAAAATGGGCGTGAGCGCCTCTGTCACATCGGGAATTTCAATCACATGGTCGGCCAAAGCGCGGACCGAGGTGTCGCCTTGGGTCACCACAGCAATAATTTTCCCGTCTCTTGATTTGATCTCTTGAATATTACTCACCACTTTTTCGTAGTGTCCTTTTTTGGTGGCTATCACCACCACAGGCATGTTTTTGTCAATCAGCGCAATGGGGCCGTGCTTCATCTCCGCAGCCGGATAGCCCTCTGCGTGTATATAGGAAATCTCTTTAAGCTTGAGTGCGCCTTCTAGCGCTACGGGGAAATTATAGCCCCGACCCAAATACAAAAAGTTGGCTGCGTCTTTATAAATCTCCGCAATCTTGGCAATGGATTTATCCATCTGTAAAACCGTTTCAATCCATTTGGGCAGTGCCTCCATTTGAGAGGTTACACGGTCAAAATCTTCGTCAGTCAATGTACCGCGCAATTGCCCCATACGCAGGGCCAACAACATCAGCAAAGTAATTTGAGTGGTAAATGCTTTGGTCGATGCTACCCCGATTTCTGGGCCTGCATGGGTATATGCGCCCGAATGCGCTTCGCGTGCGATGGAGCTGCCAACTACATTACAAATCCCAAACACAAAAGCTCCTGACTCTTTGGCCAATTTGATGGCCGCCAAGGTGTCGGCCGTTTCTCCTGACTGGGAGATGGCAATCACCACATCTTTTTCGTTGATGACCGGGTTTCGGTAGCGAAACTCTGAGGCATACTCCACCTCTACAGGGATGCGCGCCGCGTCTTCAAACAAATACTCTCCAACCAATCCCGCATGCCAAGAGGTGCCACAAGCCACCACAATAATGCGTTGCGCGTCTCGAAACCGGTCCTCGTGTGCTTCAAAACCGGATAATTTAATGATGCGTTCGGCCATATTCAGGCGGCCTCTAAAAGTGTCTATAATGGCATCGGGCTGTTCATAGATTTCTTTGAGCATAAAATGGTTAAAGCCACCCTTTTCAATCTTTTCTAAGCTCAATTGTAACTCTTGCACTTCTGGGTTCAAAGGGGTGTTGTCTGGAATGGCATACATCTTCAATCCCTTTTTGAGATTGATCACGGCCATTTCGTTGTCTTCCAAATAGACCGAGCGATTGGTGTACTCAATAAAAGGCGAGGCATCAGAAGCCACAAAATATTCGTCTTTTCCGATGCCGATGGCTAGCGGACTGCCCAGTTTGGCCACCACAACCTCCCCGGGGCGCTCTTTGTCAAAAACCGCAATCGCATAAGCCCCCACTACTTGGTTCAAGGCAATTTGCGTCGCTTTTCCGGTTTTGAGTCCTTGGGTTTGTTGGATGTGTTCGATCAGGTTAACCAGCACCTCCGTATCTGTTTCGGAATGGAACACAAAGCCTTTTTCCGATAAATAGGCTTTCAAAGGTTCGTAGTTCTCTATAATACCGTTATGCACCAACACCAGTCTTCCTGAGTTTGACATATGCGGATGGGCGTTGGCATCACTAGGCACCCCATGCGTGGCCCAACGTGTGTGTCCAATTCCCATGGTGCCAGTAGTGTCTGTTTGTTGGTTTTTGACCTCAGCCTCCATGTCTGCTACTTTACCTTTGGCTTTGACCACGTGTAAACCGCTGTTGAGCAAAGCCACACCGGCGCTGTCATAACCACGGTATTCCAGTCTTTTAAGCCCCTGTACAATGACAGGATAGGCCGACCGGTTTCCAAGATATCCTACAATTCCACACATAGTTTGCTTTTTTAGTTGGGTGTTCCAATTTCATAACTATTAAACCCGATGGCTCGGAGTTTTTCTTGATCTAACATTTTTCTTCCATCAAATACAAACGCTGGTTTTTCCATTTGCTTGTAAATGACGTTAAAATCCTGCGTTGTAAACGCATCCCACTCGGTAATAACGGCCAATGCATGGGCTTTCGTACATGCGGCTTGAGCACTATCGGCGCTTGTGAGAGATTGCAATCTTTTTTCAATGTTGTTTTCACCACGTGACTCCCAAAGCAACTGCAAGTCGAGTTTCATACGGTCTAAAGAAACCTTGGGGTCATAAACCACAATTTCAGCCCCTTCGTTCAACAATTGGTCGGCTACGTAAATGGCTGCAGACTCGCGAGTGTCGTTGGTGTCCTTTTTAAAGGCCCAGCCCCAAAAAGCGATCTTTTTACCATTGACCGTGTTGAACAATTCTTTTTGGATGCGCGCTGCAAAACGGTTTTTTTGGTAGTTGTTGATATCAATCACCCCTTGCCAATAGTCGGCCACCTCTTCGAGGCCGTAATGACGACACAAATACACCAAATTCAAAATGTCTTTTTGGAAACAGCTGCCTCCGAAACCAACAGAAGCTTTTAAAAATTTTGGGCCGATGCGGCTGTCTTTTCCGACAGCACGAGCCACTTCCGAAACGTCTGCCCCAGTAGCTTCGCAAAGGGCAGAAATGCTGTTGATCGAACTGATACGCTGCGCCAAAAAAGCATTAGATACCAACTTTGACAACTCAGATGACCAGATGTTAGTGGTGACAATTTTTTCTCTTGGAATCCATCGAGCGTAAATCGATGCCAAGCTTTCTACCGCTGCTGTTCCTGAAGGAGTGCTGTCGCCCCCAATCAATACTCGGTCCGATTTAAACAAATCTTCAATAGCAGTCCCTTCCGCCAAAAACTCAGGGTTGGACAAGACCTCATGTGCAATGCCATTTCCCGACTGCGCAAAAATGGTTTGTATGGCCTCGGCCGTTCGAACGGGCAAGGTGCTTTTTTCGACGACAATTTTTGGGGTCGTTGCCACCTGAGCAATCCGACGTGCACACTGTTCCACATAGGTAAGATCGGCAGCCATGCCTTTGCCTTTGCCGTAAGTTTTAGTCGGGGTGTTGACAGCAATAAAAATCATATCTGATTCCGCTATGGCTTGGTCTACCTCCGTAGAGAAAAATAAATTTCTGCCACGGGCTTTACTGACCACCTCTGCCAAGCCTGGCTCGTAAATGGGCAATTGGTCTAGGTCTGGGTGGTTCCAAGCCGCAATGCGCTCCGGATTGATATCCACCACGCGGACTTCAATGTCTGGACACTGGCGCGCAATGACCGCCATAGTGGGGCCACCCACATATCCAGCTCCGATACAACAAATTTTATTTGGCATCTGTTTTTTCTTTGGTTGCAAAATTAGGGATTTTATACACGAGCATCACACCTCCGCGATACATTAACACCTCACCTGATCCGTTGAAAGGTCGTATTTCTGGTTCTCCCAAATGATCGACTCTTTCTAGACCTTTGTAGCCTTTGTACCAAGACTGACTCAGCCCTGCTCCTATAAAGGCCTCCAACGCCCAAGACGTGTTAAGATGTTTTTTATACCCAAGGGTTACTCCATAAAACGCTACCCTCCCGGACTGATACTCATCGTCGTCAATGGATCCACTAGAGCCATTGGTCTCTTCATAATAATCAAACAAAATCAACGACTTAGGCTTTTGAAGGGTAAACATCCCAAAGCCTATGTGGGGTCCTACAAACCATTGTTCGCGGTTGGGCTTTTGATACCAACGGTATTCAAAAAAAGCCTGAGTGATGTGTAAGGGTGCGTCGTCGAGCAAGGGCATCTCATCCCAAAAAGAGCCCAGCACGTCGAGCTGAACGGCTTTGCGATCCGCCAATGGGATCTCGATGCCCAGATTTGGGGTCAGCAAAGGAGCGGTGGCTAGATTGAATTTGATTTCAGTTTGCGAAAAAAGAGCATACGCTGTCATTGTTAAAACAAAACTTAGCCTTGTTGTATGTAGTCTTTGGTTTTCTATATAACTTAAAAGAAATCTCATGATTGTTGAAGGATGTTGGGGGTAAGGAAATAAATCGTTTGACGCCTGTCTTTTGAAGATTTTTTTTGGATGATTAGGGCTTTGTTGGATAATTGATTGGTGATTTTATTGATCGCTAGAATGGCATCAGACTTACGCTTGCTGTTTTGGGAATAACTTAGTTGGGCGTTGGCAATCTGAGACAAAATTTCATCATTGGTTGCTTGCTTTTGGGCGTACAAAAACCTGACGATGGCTTCTTCTTCGGGTCGAAGTGCATAAAAGACTCCTTGACAACGAATGCCACCACGAACCAAAGTGGGTGCTTGTCTTTTTCGGTAGTTGATTACCACAAATAT
>JASFWO010000064.1:0-5656 GCA_050049275.1 Flavobacteriaceae bacterium
GCAAAGATGCCATTTTTTAGGCGTTCAGCCAAAAAGTTTGCGTCTCCGCCTGTTAAAATTACCTTAAAGTTTGAATAGTTTTCAGTGTATTGAGCAATAAAGGCATCAATCTCTGCACATGCGCCGTCGATAACACCATGGTGAATGGCCTCTTGTGTATTGCTCGGAGGAAATGCGCTAGGACTGGTAACATCTAACTTTGGAAGCGCATCTGTATATTCATGCACGGCGCGGTAACGCATTCCGAGCCCAGGACTTATGGAACCTCCCAAATGATGTGCTTGAGCATTTATTAAATCATATGTTATGCAAGTGCCAGCATCGATGACTAAAACATCTTCTTCAGGAAACATCTTTATCGCTGCTGACAGACCGACCACACGATCTAAGCCCAATTGTTCAAACGGTGAATAAGACGAGGTAAAAGGAATTTGTATGGCATGATTTACACGAATGCAATGGGTATTTTTAGTGAGTAAAGACATCCAAGGAAATTCAGAGGTTGTAACTGTTGAAACAATACTATTCTGAATGGAGTATATATTTATTAAATCCTGCATGTCAAAGACATCCTCATGGTTTATGACATAACGAGCCACGACTTTCGAAGAATCAAAGACGACGAGTTTGATGGTTGTATTGCCTATATCAACAGTTAGGTTCACCTAGAATAAATCAAGTTGCACAAATTTAGCTTAAATTTATAAAGGCCTTTGTGCATTTTTACAAAGAGTTTATATTTGCAGCTGCATATCCGCATGGTACCTTAGCTCAGTTGGTAGAGCAAAGGACTGAAAATCCTTGTGTCCCTGGTTCGATTCCTGGAGGTACCACCTCAAAAAGCCCAAACGAAAGTGCGGGCTTTTTTGTGTTTTAGACCATATAAAGCACCAAGCTTATGCCTACAAACCTTACCCTCGGCGAATTTATTATTCAAAATCAAGAACATTTCCCCTATTCATCAGGCGAGCTTTCTAGCCTTATCAATACCATACGACTGGCTGCCAAGACTGTTAACCATGAAGTCAACAAAGCTGGACTCGTAGACATGGTTGGTGCCCATGGTGAAACCAATGCTCATGGCGAAGACCAACATAAACTAGATGTACTAGCCAATCGAGTGTTTATCAAAGCCTTGCAGAACCGTGAAATCATTTGTGGATTGGCTTCTGAAGAGGAAGAAGATTTTGTAAACTTTGAGGTAGACAGTAAAGCCAATAACAACAAATACATTGTTTTGATAGATCCTTTAGACGGATCTTCCAATATTGACGTCAATGTTTCGGTAGGCACTATTTTCTCTATTTACAGAAGAGTTTCCAAGTTGGGCGCTCCAGCTCAAATCGAAGATTTTTTACAAAAAGGACATGATCAAGTAGCCGCTGGCTATGTTGTGTATGGCACATCTACCATGTTGGTCTATACTACCGAAAAGGGGTACATGGGTTTACACTCAACCCAGCTTTGGGAACGTTTTATTTATCACATCCAGACATGAAATTCCCGAAATCAGGATCTATTTATTCGATCAATGAAGGAAACTATTTTCATTTTCCAGAGGGTGTTAAATTGTAAATAAAATACTGCCAAGCAAGTGGGGTCAACAGACCCTATACATCTAGTTACATAGGATCGTTGATTTCAGATTTTCACCAAAACCTAATCAAAGGGGGTATCTATTTGTATCCCTCGACCAAAAATCACCCTAAAGGGAAGCTCAGACTCTTATATGAATGTAACCCCATTGCTTTTTTGACAGAGCAAGCAGGTGGTAAAGCCACCAATGGACAAAAACGCATTTTAGACATCAATCCCAAACAGTTGCACCAAAGAGTTCCAATTTATTGCGGAAATGTGGAAATGGTAGAAAGGCTTGAAGGTTTTTTGGAATAGTAGTTGACAGATTTTAGGCTTTAGACTCAAAATCATACATTTGAGAATCATCTTTATTTAGAAACATGGAAAAAACCTATTACAAACCCCAAGATCTTAAAAAGTTCGGCGCTATCACAAATTGGAACAAAGAATTAGGCGATAAATTTTTTGAATACTACAACGCTGTATTTGAATCAGGAGCCTTGACGGCTCGTGAAAAATCTCTAATCGCTCTTGCTGTATCGCATGTAGTCCAATGCCCTTACTGTATCGATGCATACACCCAAGATGGGCTGAAACGAGGTATTGAGAAGGAAGAAATGATGGAAGCTGTTCATGTTGGAGCTGCTATCAAAAGTGGGGCAGCCTTGGTACATGGGGTTCAAATGATGAATGTTCATGACAAACTCAGTATGTAATGGGGCTGAAATCGTTACATGCTCGTCAAAACAGCCTCTCTAACACAGAACGACAATTAGAGATTTTGTCCAATGGCATCTTTGAAAATGGGGAATTGCCCCGATTTATTGAACGTATAGATCAGAAATTAAGTCCCAAAAAACTTGAAATTCTGCAAATAAACATGGGGTATATGTGCAATCAAGTTTGTGCGCATTGTCATGTAGATGCAGGTCCTGATCGTAAAGAAATCATGACACGCAAAACACTCCAAATGTGTTTAGACATTTGTAAGAACCACAAGATATCAACTCTTGACCTTACAGGGGGTGCACCCGAAATGAACCCCCACTTCCGCTGGTTTGTTGAGGAATCTAGCACACATGTTGATGACCTCATTGTGCGCTCGAATCTGACCATACTGACTGCTAACAAAACCTACAAAGAACTTCCTGAGTTTTTTGCTAAAAACAACGTCCATGTGGTGTCATCTCTGCCGTTTTACAGGCGCAACAAAACAGATCGTCAGCGTGGAGACGGCGTATTTGACAAATCAATCAAAGCCCTTCAAACACTCAATGCGTTAGGATATGGACAACCCAACTCCAAACTTCAGCTCGACCTCGTATACAATCCAGCAGGTGCTTTTTTGCCAGGAGATCAAAAAGAACTTGAAGCCAATTTCAAAAAAGTATTATTGGAGGATTTTGGCATCGTATTCAATCAATTGTACACCATCACAAATATGCCCATAAGCAGGTTTTTAGACTATTTGCTAGCCACTGAAAATTATGAAGATTACATGCGTGAACTGGTTTTAGCATACAACCCAACAGCCTTAGAAAATGTAATGTGTACAAACACCTTATCTGTGGGCTGGGACGGCAGTTTGTATGATTGTGATTTTAATCAAATGCTCGATTTGAAGATTAATGGTCCGATCGACCACATCAGTGTTTATAAGCCTGAGATTAACAAACGCAGCATTCGAGTTTCACAACACTGCTATGGTTGCACTGCTGGTGCTGGAAGCAGTTGTCAAGGCGCTTTGAACTCATGAAAAAAAGAATCATTGTCTTTGTAAAAAACCCCGTTGAGGGTCAAGTAAAAACCCGACTGGGTAGTCAGATCGGTCATCGGGCAGCGCTAGAAATATACAAAGCACTGACAAAACTCACCGCCAAAGCGTGTAAGAACTTTACACATGCGGTATACTATAGCCAATGGGTAGACAATTATGATGATTTTAAAACAAACCATAAGTATATACAACGAGGCAATAACCTAGGGGATCGAATGCGTAATGCCCTTATTGATGGTTTTTCTATGGGCTACACCCAACAAATCCTAATTGGAAGTGATCTGCCCGATCTTAGCAGCACAATCATTCAACACGCTTTTGAACAATTACAGAAATACGAAGTTGTCCTAGGACCCGCCCATGATGGAGGATATTATTTAGTGGGCATGCAATCGGCGTTTAAAGAAATTTTTAATAACGTAGACTGGAGCACAGACAAGGTCTTGGATCAAACCCTCGAGCATTGTAAATCATTGTGCTACGCCCTACTTGATACACGCATTGATATTGACACACAAAAAGATTTAGAACAATTTCCAAAACTTATTCAACACACATGAAAGAACAAATTGAAGAAGCAGTAGAGTATTTGATAGAAAAAGGGTTTGACGCTCCAGAAATTGGCATCATATTGGGCACCGGTATGGGCCAATTGGTAGCCCATATGGAGATTCTAGAAAGTCTGAGTTATAATCACATTCCTCATTTTCCAGCTTCTCGAGTAGAATTTCACAAAGGGAAGCTTCATTACGGTCGATTGGGCGGAAAAACAGTCATCGTCATGCAAGGACGATTCCACCTGTATGAGGGTTATGATTTGTTGCAAATTACCTTTCCTGTTCGAGTGATGCATGCTTTGGGAGTCAAGCACTTACTCATTAGTAATGCCGCAGGAGCCATCAACAAACAGTTTAAAAAAGGAGAACTCATGCTTTTGACCGATCACATCAACTTACAGGGAGGATCCCCCTTGGCATTTAAGGGAGTGGAAACTTTTGGAGAACGGTTTGTTGACATGATTGCACCCTATGACAAATTACTTAATAAAACCCTCCGACAAGCGGCAGAAAAACATGACATTGTTCTTAATGAGGGAGTATATGCTTCTGTAGTAGGTCCACATCTCGAAACACGTGCTGAATATCGTTACTTGGGCATCATTGGTGCAGATGCGGTAGGTATGTCAACAGTCCCGGAAGTGATTGTTGCCAATCATCTTGACCTGCCCTGTGCCGCCATATCCATCCTAACAGATGAGTGTGACCCTGAAAATCTGAGTCCCATAAACATCCCCGAAATTATGATGCTTGCAGAAAAAGCTGAGCCATCAATTATCAAAATTTTCACCCTCACAATCAAATCTTTATGAGTTATCTAGAAACCACAAAAAATGTCTACAAAGAAGCAGCGCTAACTCCAGATATTGGGCTATGCTGCACAACCAATCCTATTTGGGAATTACCTGGACTCAGAATACCAAAAATCATGCAAGAAATGAATTATGGATGTGGAAGCACCGCACATCCTAGAGATCTCAGCAACAGCCCCAATGTACTTTATGTTGGTGTGGGAGGGGGTATGGAATTGCTTCAGTTTGCCTATTTCTCAAGAAGAAAAGGAGCGATAATCGGAGTCGATGTCGTTGATGAAATGCTTGAAGCTTGTGGTAAAAATTTTGAAAAAGCCGCTCAAGAGAATGATTGGTTTAACCCCAATTTTATACAACTCAAAAAAGGAGATGCCCTAGAACTGCCAATTGAAGATAAAACCATTGATGTAGCAGCGCAAAACTGCTTGTTTAATATCTTCAAAGAAGAAGATGTAAGGAAAGCTTTGCAAGAAATGTACCGTGTGTTAAAACCCCATGGTAAGCTGGTTATGAGCGATCCCACTTGTGAACAAAAAATGAATGAAACACTACGTGAGGATGCACAATTAAGGGCATTGTGTTTAAGTGGCGCCTTGCCAATAGCTGAATACATAAAGCTTTTGACAGACGTCGGTTTTGGAACCATTGAAATCAGGAGTAGAAAACCCTATCGTGTTTTAGACCCAACGCATTATGACACTTCAGAACTAATCTACATCGAAAGTATTGAGGTATGCGCCATCAAAGACCCAATGCTCTCAGATGGACCTTGCATATTTACAGGACGGGCCGCTATCTATTTCGGAGCTGACGACTATTATGATGACCATAAAGGACATGTGTTGTTGCGCAATCAACCCTTGTCTGTGTGCGATAAAACCGCTCAAAATCTATTAAAACTAAATCGATCAGATATATTTGTTTCTGAACCT
>JASFWO010000065.1:0-5584 GCA_050049275.1 Flavobacteriaceae bacterium
TACATACAGATTGATTTAAACGACACCCTGCAAGGCAACACTACTTATAGCTTTAATTTTGGACAAAGCATCGTAGACAACAACGAAGGCAATCCTTATCCGTATTTAAAATATGTCTTTTCTACTGGAGAATATGTGGATTCTCTGGCGGTTAGGGGCACCATAGGAAACGCATTCAACAGAGAGGCAGACAATTTTGTATCGGTCATGCTTTATGCTGTTGACAGTACTTATACAGACTCCATCATCTACAAAAAACAACCTACCTATCTCACCAACACCTTGGACAGTCTGGCCTTTTTTGAAATTGCCAATGCCAAAGCTGGGCAATATTTGTTGGTCGCTCAAAAAGATGTCGCCAATAACTATACTTTTGATCAACAAGTCGATAAAATCGGATTTTCAAGCTCCTTTATAGAACTTCCAACTGACAGTCTTTTTCACCTAGACTTGTTTTTGGAAAAAGCTGATTTTTCATTTGGAAGAAGCTTTCAAGCTGGGCAAAATCGCATCGGGTTTGGGTATGTTGGAGATCCAGAAGGGATTGATGTTGAACTCATCACCCCTTTGCCTGACAGTATAAAAACCACCGTCAGCTTTGATAAAGAATCTGATACACTGTATTTCTGGTATAAAAATCTTGCAGTGGATTCACTACTGTTTGAGCTCAAACGCGATACCCTCGTTAAAGAAGTCGTACATCGGTTACGACCCGAAGTATTGGATTCCTTGACCCTTAGCCCGTCTCATAATGGACGTATCAACCTAGCAGATTCGTTGCGCATAACGACCAATACGCCCATTGATAAGATTGACAACCGCCTGATAAAATTGTTTGACAAAGACACCGTGCCTATTCCTTTTGAAGTCCTTGTAGAGAATCCTCACGACATAAGGGTTGAATTTGAAATGTTGCCCAATGATAACTACCAACTCGAGTTGCTCCCTGGAGCCATTTCCGATTTTTTTGAAACCACTCACGATACTTTAAAATACACATTCAAAACAGGAAGTCGTACAGACTTTGGTGGGCTCTATTTACAGGTCTTTGATGTCCCTAGCTATCCAATCATCATTCAACTAACCGATGAAAAAGAAAATGTTGTACGCAGTCTGTATGTTACCGAACCTCAGCGTCAATATTCTTTTTTATTGCTAAAGCCCAACAAGTACTACTTACGTGTGATTGTCGATGAAAATCAAAATGGGGTTTGGGATTCTGGGCGCTACTTAGAAAGGCGCCTTCCAGAGCCGGTGTACCATTACGAGCCATTATTGGACGTACGCGCCAATTGGGAGTTGCAAGAACGTTTTATTTTAAAATAAAATCGTCTCTATCCTCTAGAAAAGGCAGCTTCTTTCGAGTATCATATAATCGTTGCCTGTCCAAAGTGAGTTGTCCTTGAGTCGTATTGGTGTCTAAATACAACATTTCATTTCCTAACATATCATATGCAGCAGATGCTCCAGTGTATTGAATGCGATATGCATCCCTACCTGTACGATTGACTCCGACAGAAAAAGCCATATTTTCTATAGCACGAGCACGCAACAATGCATTCCACGCTTGAATACGAAGTTGGGGCCAATTGGCGACACATAGCAGCAAATCGTATGTGTCTGTATTGCGAGTAAAAACAGGAAATCTTAAATCATAACAAACAATAGGTCGAATCCGCCATCCTCGAAATTCAATGGTTTTAATTTGAGTACCTCGAGTGTAAACCCTTGCCTCTCCTGAGGGGGTATAAGGGTGGTATTTGTCATAAGTGTCTAATTGGCCATCGGGGTGGGCAAAATAGAACCTATTAAAGTAATCATCCTCTTCTCTTATAGCCAAACTTCCACAGATAGCTGCTTTCCGTTGATGTGCTTGGGTGAGCATCCATTGCACAGTAGGTCCGTCAGAAGGCTCTGCCACTTCGTTTGGGGTCATGGTAAAGCCCGTAGCAAAAGTTTCAGGCAATACAAAAAGATTGATTTCTTCTTCGGATTTGTTCATCAAATCTTCAAAGATGCGCCGATTGGCTTCGGGGTCATGCCAAACTAAATCGGATTGGACAAGGAAAAGGCTTAGACCATTCATCTCATAAAGATAAAGATTTCAAACAGTCTTTAATATCACAAAAAAGGCCCAATAAAGCTTTAAGAAAAATGAAGGTTAACCCTTAATATTAGCTGAAAGGTATTCTCGGTTCATTCGGGCAATGTTTTCCAAAGATATCCCCTTAGGACATTCGACCTCACATGCACCCGTGTTGGTGCAATTCCCAAAGCCCTCTTCATCCATTTGCTTGACCATATTAAGTACGCGATCGGTAGCCTCTACTTGACCTTGAGGCAACAAAGCATATTGAGAAACTTTGGCCGACACAAACAACATGGCGGAAGCATTTTTGCAAGTGGCTACACAGGCGCCGCAACCTATACAAGTTGCCGCATCGAAAGCCTTGTCTGCATCTGCTTTTTCAATAGGGATGGCATTGGCATCTTGGGTGTTACCTGATGTATTTACCGAAACAAAGCCCCCCGCATGTTGGACACGATCAAAAGCGGTTCGATCTACCACTAAGTCTTTGATTACTGGAAAGGCTTTGGCACGGAAAGGCTCGATGTAGATGGTGTCACCATCTTTAAACTTACGCATATGGAGCTGACATGTGGTAACCAAACGGTCAGGGCCATGAGCTTCCCCATTGATGAACATAGAACAAGAACCACAAATTCCTTCGCGACAATCGTGATCGAAAGCCACAGGTTCAATGCCTTTTACAATAAGTTTTTCGTTAAGGACGTCCATCATTTCCAAAAAGGACATGTCAGGAGATACGTCTTCAATTTGATAGGTCTGCATGCTTCCTTTTGCGGTTGCATGGGCTTGACGCCAAATTTTTAAATTCAATTTCATCATCCTATTTTTTTAAACCTATTTATACGATCGGGTTTTGAGTTCAACATTTTCAAAAGTCAGTTCCTCTTTGTGAAGCTTTGCTTTGCCTGGATCTCCTGTGTATTCCCAAGCAGAAACAAAAGCAAAATCGTTATCATCACGCAATGCTTCACCTTCTGGAGTTTGAGATTCCTCTCTAAAATGCCCCCCACACGACTCTGTGCGCTCCAGTGCATCTTTGGCAAATAACTCTCCTAGTTCTAGAAAATCAGCAACTCTTAAAGCCTTGGCCAACGACTCATTAAATGAATCCGCAGTCCCAGGAACTGTCACATTTTTATAAAAATCTTCACGTAATGCCCGTACTTCTTTTATGGCTTCCTTAAGTTCGTCTTCGTTGCGTGACATTCCGCATTTGTTCCAGATAATTTTACCTAGTTTTCTGTGATAATCGTCAACGGTCTTGTCGCCTTTGTTATTTATCAAGGCTTCTATTTTTTGACGTACTTCCTTTTCTGCCGCTTCAAACTCTGGCGCATCTGTAGAGATGGGTCCGGTACGAATATCATCCGCCAAATAATCTCCAATAGTATAGGGTAATACAAAATAACCATCTGCTAAGCCTTGCATCAATGCCGATGCTCCTAAACGGTTGGCGCCATGGTCAGAAAAATTGGCTTCTCCAATGGCAAAACAACCTGGAACCGTGGTCATCAAATTGTAATCAACCCAAACTCCTCCCATGGTGTAGTGAACGGCTGGGTAAATCATCATTGGTGTCTCGTAAGGGTTCTGATCAACGATTTTTTCATACATCTGAAATAGATTGCCATACTTAGCTTTGACAATCGCTTTCCCGAATTTCTGTACAAGTGCAAGGTCGTTTTCGTCTAGCCCTTTTACGTGAGCTTCTTCTTTGCCATAACGCTCAATGGAAGCGGCAAAGTCTAAGAACACTGCTTCGCCTGTTTTGTTGACTCCATATCCTGCATCGCAACGTTCTTTGGCCGCTCGAGAAGCAACATCTCTAGGGACCAAATTCCCAAAGGCAGGATAGCGTCGCTCCAAATAATAGTCACGCTCATCCTCTGCCAAATCAGTGGGTTTCAGTCGACCTTCTCTGATGGCCTGAGCATCTTCTTTCTTCTTGGGCACCCAAATGCGACCATCATTTCGTAAAGATTCCGACATCAATGTCAGTTTTGATTGATGGTCTCCCGATACGGGTATACAAGTTGGGTGGATTTGCGTAAAGCAAGGGTTGGCAAAATACGCCCCTTTTTTATGAACTTTCCAAGCGGCAGAAACGTTGCTTCCCATTGCATTCGTTGAGAGGAAAAATAAATTTCCATAGCCTCCAGAAGCAATCACAACAGCATGTGCTGCATGGCGCTCAATCTCACCAGTAACCAAGTTTCGGGTGATGATTCCTCGAGCTTTACCATCGACAACAACCATGTCCATCATTTCATGACGGCTGTACATCTTGATTTTACCACGACCTATTTGACGATTCATCGCTGAATAGGCGCCCAATAACAACTGCTGACCCGTTTGGCCTTTGGCGTAGAATGTTCGAGAAACCAATACCCCTCCAAATGAACGGTTATCTAGCAGTCCTCCATAATCTCTTGCAAAAGGAACCCCTTGTGCTACACATTGGTCTATGATGTTGGTCGATACCTCCGCAAGTCGATGCACGTTGGCTTCTCGTGAACGGTAATCGCCCCCTTTGATGGTGTCATAAAACAAGCGATGGACAGAATCTCCGTCTCCTTGATAGTTTTTAGCTGCGTTGATCCCCCCTTGAGCAGCAATCGAGTGTGCGCGTCGTGGAGAATCTTGAAAGCAAAAAGCTTTGACGTTATAACCAAGCTCAGCTAAGGTTGCCGCTGCAGACCCTCCTGCCAATCCCGTTCCGACGACAATCACGTCGATTAGGCGTTTGTTGGCTGGGCTGACCAAGCGAATATCGTTTTTATGTTTTGTCCACTTATCGGCAAGTGGTCCTTGTGGAATTTTTGCGTCTAACTGGGCCATATTAATGATTTAAGTAATGAAAGATCGCGATGCCAGCAAAACCTAAAGGAATGGCAATGGCATACAATTTCCCTAAACCTTTGATGGTTGGGGTGTATTTGTTGTTGACCCCCAAAGATTGGAAAGCTGAAGAAAAACCATGTAACAAGTGCAAGGCAAGGAAAACAAAAGACACTACATACAGACCCACACGTATGGGGTCTTCAAACTTATGAACCAATTCCTCGTAATATCTGTTGGGGTCTTCTGGAAGAAACTCAATGTATTTGTAGTTTATTTCTGGAACCCAAAAATCATAAAAGTGCAATCCTAAAAAAGATAAAACAACCGCACCTGATATGAGCATATTACGTGACATCCAACTTGCGTTGGCGCTTCCTTTGTAGCTGGCATAACTCACAGCACGTGCGCGCTTGTTTTGCCATTCCAACACAAATCCCATAATAAAATGAAACATGACTCCAATAATCAAGACTGGCTGTAAAGCAAATTGCACCAGCGGATTGGTTCCCATAAAATGAGAAAGTACGTTAAACAGCGATTCGCTAAAAACTGATGTCAGATTGATTGCAAAATGCTGAAGCAAAAAGACAATCAAAAACAAGCCTGAAAGAGCCATAGCTACTTTGCGGATAATGGAACTGAGGCGTGCAG
>JASFWO010000010.1:0-11722 GCA_050049275.1 Flavobacteriaceae bacterium
TCTATCCGTCTATCCATCTATGCCAAGAGAATGGTGATTAAAACCATGCAACTTGTGGGTGCTAGAAAAAGCTTTATTAGAAGACCATTTGTAAGAAAATATGTTTTTATGGGTCTATTGGGCGCCTTACTGGCATGCGTTAATATTTGGTGGATACTTCAATTTACTTTGGACTATGTCCCAACTTTGTCAGAGCTTATGGACACACAAACCGTTATGTTGACTTTTGCAGGCATCATAACGCTCTCTTTTGTCATCACGGCACTGAGTGCAACAATCGCTACCCAACGTTATTTGAACCTAAAGACAGACTATTTATACTAAGCTATGAAGCCGAAAAAACATTTTATTTTCAATGCCAACAACTATAAACTCATGTGGGTAGGATTGGCTTTTATTGTAGTTGGATTTGTACTGATGGCAGGAGGTGGAAGCGAAGACCCCAATGTATATTCCCCTGAAATATTTAGCCTAAGACGGATTCGATTGGCGCCAGCTCTTGTGCTTATCGGATTTGTGATTGAAGTCATTGCAATTCTAAGCTCAAAAGGACATACAAATGATTGATTACGGAGCCTCTCTGTCTGTTCTGGAAGCTATTCTGTTGGGCATTATTCAGGGCCTTACTGAGTTTTTACCCGTATCGTCGAGTGGACATTTGGAGCTGGCGCAAGCTTTAATGGGTAATGGAGGTTTAAACCATCAAAATTTAATCTTTACGATTGTTGTCCATGCTGCTACTGCCCTTGCTACTTTAGTCGTTTTCAAAGACGATGTTTTTGAAATTTTACGTGGATTACTCAAGTTTAAAAACAATGAAGCCACTCGATTTTCATTACTCATCATCATCTCTATGATACCTGCTGTGGGTGTGGGTTTGTTTTTTGAAGAAACCATTTCTCAATTCTTTTTTGGCAACACTTTTTTTGTGGGTTTCATGCTTTGGATAACCGCGGGCCTGTTATTTGTAGCAGATCGTCCATTTACAAACCATCAACCCATCAATCCAAAGACTGCCGCACTGGTAGGTATTGCACAAGCACTTGCAATTCTTCCAGGAATATCGCGAAGCGGCGCTACCATCGCCTGCAGTCTTTTGCTTAAAGTCAGTCGTCCAAAAGCCGCACGATTTTCTTTTTTAATGGTCGTTCCTCTCATTCTTGGAAGTATGGCAAAAACCATCTTGAATGGTGATTTCAGTCAAACACAAAGTCAGATGGAACTTTTGCCTTACATAGCGGGGTTTGTCGCAGCTTTTGTGAGTGGGTACATTGCATGTACATGGATGATTGCCTTAGTTAAGCGAAGCAAGCTTAAATACTTTGCTTATTATTGTGCTTTTGTGGGCACCTTGGCCTTGATTGCTAATTGGCTATGAATTTTGAAAAAGATTCCATCTTAGAAGGGCAAATGATTCTTGTCAATAAGCCTCTTAATTGGACTTCTTTTCAGGTGGTGAATAAAGTTCGTTGGTTGCTTCGAAAAAAGCACAATCTTAAAAAAATAAAAGTTGGCCATGCGGGCACTCTCGATCCCTTAGCAAGTGGATTGCTGTTGATTTGCACTGGGAAAATGACCAAGAAAATTGAAGATCTTATGGGGAAAGAAAAAACCTATACAGGGACTTTTTTTGTTGGAGCAACCACTCCTTCCTATGATCTCGAGACCAAGGTCGATAATCATTTTGCTTATGACCATATCACACCTGATTTGATTGAAGAAGTTAAGAAGCAATTTGTCGGAACCATTTCTCAACAACCCCCAATATTTTCAGCGATCAAAAAAGAAGGCAAAAGGCTTTATAAGCATGCTCGTGCCGGAAAGCAGGTCGAAATTCCAAATCGCGTTGTAGTTATACATGAATTTGAACTGACTCGCGTTGCCTTACCTGAAATAGATTTTAAAATATGCTGTAGCAAAGGGACATACATTCGCAGCATTGCAAACGATTTTGGAAAAGCTTTAGATTCAGGCGCTTACCTTAAATCGCTTTGTCGTACTGCAATTGGGCCCCACAGCCTTGAAGAAGCATTCAGTATTGAAACCCTAGAGACTCTCATAAAATCTTAACCTATTTAAACATGAAAAAAAAACATCGGTGTAGTTGGTGTAGTGGTTACGCAGACTACGAAAAATATCACGATCAAGAATGGGGCGTACCCCTTCATGACGACCAAAAATTATTTGAATTCTTAATGCTGGAAACCTTCCAAGCGGGTCTTAGTTGGCTAACTATTTTGCGAAAAAGAGAAAATTTCAGAAGTGCGTTTGATGGCTTTGATGTAAGCCGTATTGCCAACTACAAGGAAAGCAAGATAGAAAAGCTTATGGCTAATAAGGGAATTGTTCGCAACCGCTTAAAAATCCTAGCTGCTATTACCAATGCACAAGCCTTTATAGAAATTCAAAAAAAATTTGGGTCGTTTGACAAATACATTTGGGGGTTTGTAGATAATAAACCTATTCAAAATCGTTTTACCCAGTTGAGTGAAATACCAACAAAAACAGCTCTCTCAGACTTGATTAGCAACTCACTCAAACAACATGGATTTAAATTTGTGGGCAGTATCACGGTGTATGCGCACATGCAAGCCACAGGAATGGTCAACGACCACTTGAGGGGGTGTTTTAGGGGTGAAGAAATCGAATCCTTAGGGCAGGTAACTTAAAAATTCTTTTCTTGGAATTGGGACAGCCCCCATACTTGATAAATGTTGAGTAGGCACCTGACAATCAATGATTTTGTAGTGATTTTTTTTGAGTTCACGTGTGAGATGTATAAGAGCCGTTTTGCTAGCATTACTGGCCTTGGAAAACATACTCTCGCCACAAAACACAGTCCCTAGATCAATACCATAAAGCCCACCAACCAATTGGCCATCTTGCCACACTTCTACAGAATGTGCATGCCCTTGCTCGTGCAAAACATTATAAACATCCATAAGTCCTTGAGTAATCCAAGTTCCATCTTGACCAAAACGTTTGACCTTAGCACATGCTTGTACAACCTCTTTAAAAGCCTTGTTAAAAGTAACTTCAAAAATTTCTTTTCGAAGTAGAGCACGCATGCTTTTAGAAATTTTTAATTGATCTGGAAAAAGAACCATTCGTGGGTCTGGGCTCCACCAAAGCAAAAAATCGTCCGATTCAAACCAAGGGAAAATACCCTTTTTATAGGCAAGTAATACGCGTTCAGGGCGCAAATCGCCCCCTACAGCAACAATACCTTCTGGAGAGGCTTGCTCAGGCGCAGGAAACAACAATGCATCTGTCAGGCGGTACATGTTGTGTGAATTCGAGGTTTAGAATGGCAAGTCATCAGGAGCATCCATATTCACCTCGTCTGCTGGATCAAATGGTGGTGGAGGCTCAGGAGTTCCAGATTGGTCTAAGGATTCAATACGCCATCCTTGAATTGAATTAAAAAACTTGGTTTCTCCTTGGGGGCTTTGCCATTCTCTTCCACGTAGATTAATACCGATTTTGACACGCTGCTCTTCTTTAAAAGTATTTAACAAGTCGCACTTGTCCTGAACAAACTCTAGGAGTAAGTGTTGGGGATATTGCTCCTCTGTAGTGAGAACCAACTCGCGTTTTCTAAAGCCATTGCTTCCGTATTCTTTGGTTTCGTAAATGTGTTTAATTCTTCCTTGAATTTCCATGTTTTTTGTCTTATTTGGACCTCAACAAATCTAATAAATTAGAGTGGATTTTGTTCTTAAAAAATAAATTATATTCGTTAGGTAAAATGAATTTTCGAAATTTTTCTTTGAGAAACAACAGCCAATGGCTATTAATTTGTGTGTTGGTCTTAGTTGTGTTCATTATTTTATGGAATCTTTACTTACTTGTACAACAGACAGAGAGTGATGAGCGCCAACGTATGGAACTATGGGCGCTGGCCCAACAGCAGTTTACTAAAGACATAGACTTAAACGATGATGTTGACCCATTGATTTTTAATGTGTTGACAAGCGAGAACAACATTCCTATGATTGTGGTCGATGCGGATGAAAACATTGTGTCTTTTAATAATATAGACCCACAGAGGGCCGTCGCACACGATTCGGCATTTCTGAAAAAAACTTTGGAACGAATCAAAAGAGAAAACCCGCCAATAGATATTGTATTTGAGAATACCATCAATCAGCAGATGTATTATGGAAATTCGTCTTTGCTAAACAAATTACGTTTATACCCATTGGCTTTATTTTTGGTGATATTGAGTATGGGCATCTTATTGTTTGTTTACTTAAGAGCCTCACAAATAGCACAACAAAACAAATTATGGACGGGCATGGCTAAGGAAACAGCCCACCAAATAGGGACCCCTCTCTCCTCTTTATTAGGATGGGTTTCGCTGTTGAAATCCAAAGGGATTGAAGAAGCCAGTCATATGGAAAAAGACCTCAATCGCTTAGAAGTAATAACGCATCGTTTTTCAAAAATAGGATCCCTGCCTTCGTTAAAACAAACAGATATAGTTGCTGTCACTTTAGAAGTGTTTGAATACATTAAACTTCGTACTCCAAAAGGGATTGAATTGTCTTTTCACTCTCAAATAAAAAGCAAGAACATCCCACTAAACAAAGAATTATACAGCTGGGTAATCGAAAATCTTATAAAAAATGGCATCGATGCCCTTAAAGACAAGGGAAAAATTGAATTAAAAGTTCTGGAAAACCAAAAAAACATAGAAGTGTTGGTTCAGGATTCAGGAAGTGGAATACCAAAAAAAATGCACAAAAAAATCTTTAAACCTGGCGTGACTACCAAAAAACGAGGTTGGGGATTAGGATTGCCGCTGGCCAAAAGAATCGTTGAAGAATATCACAGTGGCAAAATTTCTCTTTTAAAAACTGGAAAAGCACAAGGCGCGTGTTTTAAGATTGAACTGCCGCTCTAAAGCTGCGCCTTAATTTTGGTTACCAGTTCTTTAAAATCTTCATCTGACAACTTTACTTTGGTTTGAAAAGTCATCTCATGCATTTCATTCAACGGAATTAAATGAACATGCGCATGAGGAACTTCCAGCCCTACAACCGCCATTCCCACACGCTTGCATGACACTGCTTTTTTTAAGGCACCTGCAATATGTTTTGAAAACTGCATGAGTTTTATATATAGACCATCATCAAGATCAAAAAGTTTATCAACTTCTTTTTTGGGAACGCAAAGCACATGACCTCTCGCATTGGGGTTGATGTCCAAAAAAGCGTAACAATCGTCATTTTCGGCAATCGTATAGGCAGGCAATTCACCTTGGATGATTCGTGTAAAGATCGATGGCATGCCTAACTATTGATAGAAATAATCTCAAACTTAAGAACCCCGTTGGGAACGCTTACCTCGGCAATTTCACCAACTTGTTTACCCAACAGCCCCTTCCCTATGGGAGAGCTCACGGAAATTTTACCACTTTTAAGGTCGGCTTCACTTTCTGCGACCAAAGTATAAGTCATCTCCATGTTATTAGTGGTGTTTTTGATTTTTACTTTAGACAATACGTGAACCTTTGACTGATCTAATTGAGATTCGTCTAGAAGACGTGCAGAGGCTAAGGTTTCTTCGAGTTTTGAAATCTTGAGTTCCAAAAGTCCTTGCGCTTCTTTTGCAGCGTCATATTCTGCATTTTCGCTCAAATCACCTTTGTCCCGAGCCTCAGCAATGGCTTGAGAGGCTTTTGGACGCTCTATGTCTTTCAATTGATTGAGCTCATCACGCAATTTTTTTAGTCCTTCGGCTGTGTAATAAGAAACTTTACTCATGATTCACGATTTAGAAACAAAAAAATCCCAGAACGAACGGGATCTATAACAAATATACAAAATTCCTGTTTTTCAGCGTTTTAGTTTTTATATTGCTATCGATGAAGTGGCGGCTGATTTTAGTGTTAATTGTATTTATGACAAGTTGTGAAGACAATGTTATAGAACGAAACCCCTACTTGCCAAATTACAGTTTTGAATATGAATTCAACCTAAACTTACCACAATACGACAACCTCCGGTTCACAGGTGGTACGCACGCGATTAACGGATTGGGTGTCAAAGGGGTTCATCTATACAATCTTAATGGCAGTCAGCTTATGGCATGGGAAGCTAGTTGCCCAAACCATGCCCCGAACCAATGCAGCTCAACATCAATCAAAGGAATAGAAGCCCATTGTGCTTGTGATGATTTTTTATACAGCCTAGCCACAGGTCAGCCCCTCACTGAGGGAGCAATCTATGGATTGGTCAATTATCGAGTGCGACGGAACGGAAACCAAGTATTGATTTATAATTAGAATCGAACGGTCACTCCTGTTAAAAAATGAAAGCCTGCTTGTGGGTAATAACCTGCCCCTTCAATGGTCTGAACCATTTCCGGATTGCTCCACGTATCATCATACGTATAAAAATAACCGTTGGATACATAAGTCGCATCAAATACATTGTTTAGCAACAATTGAAAAGTCAAGGATTTACACCAAGCCGCATCGAGCTCATATTGAACACCAATGTCTTGAGTGGTATAGGAGGGTAACTTAGACAGCTTCGCATCAATATTCCCCATATATTGTTCTCCAACATGCTTTGTGAACAATGATATTGTCAAAGACTCGCTGGGTGTATAAATGATCTGACCTGCTCCTACCACACTCGGCGAGTATGACAAATGGGTGTTTCCAAGCTCTTGCAATTGACCATCTCGCTCAAAAACAAAATCTCGGTTTTTGTTGTCGCTCAAAGTCAGATTGGTATTCAGCCTTAAGGTTGAACTTACATACAAGTCGGCATCCCATTCCAATCCTAGGCGGTAACTGCTGCCACTGTTTTCCCTAATAGGCGCGCCTACCTCATCAACCGCTCCTGTGAGCACCAATTGGTTTTTGTAGTCCATATAGTAAATATTAAGACCCCACTTAAATGTTTCTGAACTCATACGATAACCCAATTCAAAATCTGTTAAAGATTCTGGAACGGGGGTTCCATTTTCAAAATCAGTCCTGTTAGGTTCCCGATGCGCTCTGGCAACAGAAACATAGGCTTTAGATGTGTTATTCAAATTGTATGTCAGTCCAAACTTGGGGTTAAAAAACCCATAATTTCTGTCAATATTGATGGGTTCAGGACCCGCTTGGACTCCAGAGGCGGCATAGTCAACCCAACGGTATTGTAAATCCGCATAAGCCACCCAGTGATCTCCTATACCATGGGTCAGCTTTCCAAATAGATTGGAATCTTTTTTGATTCCTCTATTTTCATAAAACAAATGCCCTGGGAGAGCGCCACCCGTTTGCTCTGCCCAAAGCAAAACCCCAAAGTGGTCGCCTACATATTTACTATGAAAAAACCCTAAATCAAGAATGTTGTTGTTTTTTTGAAAACGGGCATTTATGTTGGCTACATAAAAGTCATTATCAAGCCATTTTTGGGTAATGTTTTCTGTCGCTTGAGCGTCAGCACTTGGCAAAGCAAGATAGCTTGGATCTGTCTTCCCAGAAAAACCTACATTTTGGTCGTACCACAAATCATTGAGTTCCTGATAATAGCCTCGACCATAAGTATAGTTCAAACCAAGACCCAGCGTCCAATACAAGTTGATTTGCTGATTGAAGTGCAGCTGGTAATGATCTTGATCGTAATTATCTACTTGATCATCGTAATACCCAAAAATGTTTCCTTCAGAATCGTAGTTTGCACCTGCGGGGTTGTAAGTTCGGTTTTTTTTAAGAGTGTCGGGGTCTACTCCAAACCAAGATTGGTAAGTGCGTTCGTGCCCTCCAAAAGCAAGGGCTTTGAATTGGGTTTTTCCTTCTTGATATACCGCCTGCAAGAAATAAGATTTAAGGTCCGAGCTTGCACGGTCAACATACCCGTCCGAATCAATCTTAGACAACCTCCCTGAAAGCTCAAATCGATCATCCATCAAGCCTGTTGAAAATTTCAGGGTATGCTTTTGAGTAGCAAAACTTCCAAAACTGTGTGCAAATTGAGCATAAGCATTTTTAGAGACTGCGTCTGTTGTAATGTTTAAACTAGCACCAAAGGCTCCAGATCCGTTTGTGGAGGTTCCGACTCCTCGCTGTAATTGAAGACTTTCTACTGAGGAGCTAAAATCAGGCAAATCAACCCAAAAAGTTCCCTGAGACTCAGAGTCGTTATATGGAATTCCGTTGATTGTAACATTGACTCGATTAGCATCGGAACCGCGAACACGAATTCCTGTATAACCCACCCCTGCACCAGCGTCACTAGTGGTGACTACTCCAGGTAAAAAATTAAGTAAAATAGGAAGATCTGCGCCAAGGTTACGTTGGGCCAATTCTTCTTTAGTTACATCTGAAAAAGCCATTGGAGTTTGTTCTGTGGCGCTTAAAGCAGCCACGGTAACTCCTTTGAGTTGAATTTCAGTCTGTAAACTGTCTTGTAGTTGCTGGGCAAATAGTGTTCCCAGATTGAAAAAAAATAACAATAAAAAAGTTTTCATTCGTATGATTTTTTACGAATAAAAGGGGTTATTATTCTAAATGATTAATAACTTATTTCCCTTGGCAGCATTACCTGCCCAGGTTCGTTGGGTATGATCTCAGCCCTAAATGTTTGGGCACCCCTTTGAGATGGTGCAAATATACAACTCCAATTTTAGACTTGATGTGCTGCGCGCAATAAATCGTTTACGTTTTTAACAGGACTAAAAGTGCTGATAGGCACCTCAATAAAAATTGTATTCCAGTCGGCCATTGCACCATTCCAAAGCCCTGGATGTTCGAGAGCTTTCACAGCTTTGCCGTTTAAGGATTTTTCTGAAACAAAATAGGTCTCTGAATCAACAAACTGGGTAAGATCGAACTTCTCTCCTTTGTGATTGTACACGCCACAAACGATGTCAACAGGATTGAAATGAGTACCGTTTTGAAGTGCTTTCAACTGCTTTGGGTTGTTTAGATCCATTTGTGACTGCTCTACAATTTGCAAGCTAGATTGGTCAGAATTTAACACCCAAAAAGGGCCACCACCCGCTTCGTTCTCGTTAGGAACCATCCCACATACTCGAATGGGTCTATGGAGTTTAGCAATCACAAATTCTCGCTCATCTGTCTCTGAAAGTGAAGGCACTTCAACGTGGAAGTTGTTTTGAAGAAAATCTTTTGCCTCCCCAATTGAAGCACCAGCCTCCAAATCATCAAGATATTTGAAAACAATCTTTTGTGTTTCGAGCATACACCCTGCTAAAACCTTTTTGTAGTAACCTATATGGTTTTGACGGTTTTCAACGGTAACATTATCTATGTTACTGATAAAAATTACATTCGATTGAATCTGGTTTAGGTTTTCAATAAGTGCACCATGCCCTCCAGCTCTAAAAATCAAATTTTTATTTTCATCTAAAACAGGGATGTTGTCATGGTCAACAGTCAAAGTGTCTGTTTTTGGAAGCTGCACAGAATAGTCAATGTGTATTTCTAATTGATGTTGTTCGCTTAGTGTTTTTTGTAGCTGAGCACCTTGCTCCATAAAGGCATGATGATGCGCTTCAGAAATGGTAAAATGATGATGGGTGCTGTTATTGGTTACTGCATAAGTCATTGACGTTCTAAGTTGTTCTTCAAATGCAGAACGTGTGCCCTCTGAATAACAGTGAAAAGGTACCAAAGCTTTGGGTTTATTGCCGTACTTTTCCAATGCCAATCGAATAAAATGATGGTAAAAAGTACTTGTGTCAACGTCATCTGAAAAGGCAGCGCTGAGCTCGTGCCGAAACTCTTTGTAGAAGGGCAATTTTTCTATCCCGCCAAGAAAAACACCGAGCTTATAGGTCTTTTTTCGATTCAAATAAGCTCTAATTGTTTCTTGGTTTGGATTGTATTTATCCAAAAAATAGTATAGGAATTTAAACATCCTTGTTGCCATTCCCGAAGCTGGAACAAAACGTGTGATACTCAACCGATTCTTCTCTGAATCATAAATGTTTGTGAGTTGATCTCTTTTTTCTTTGTCAAAACGAAGAATTCCATCTCCAATGGTTGCAGGTCGTTGTATGTGAAGGGGTTTTGATCCATGAGTCAATCTTTCCAGCTGAAGCAGTACATCTTCTTTGGTGACTCCTAAAGATTGAAGTTGAGATTTGTGTTTAGTTATGTTAAACATAAGCAAAGTGATTTGTTATAGCATCCACAGCGGAAGCAAGTCGTTCATCGCCTAGGCCACTGACTGTCACATAGGGTTTGTGATGATCGATTAAAGCTTGTTCGAGACGCTCGAACATAAAGCTTCGGTCATTAGGCCTATCACGTAAGTCATCGGCTACCCACGGAAGATCTATATTCATCAATAAATATAAATCGTAATGGTGTTTTTGGACATACTCGCTAATGATAGGCGGGCAATAATCATTAAAATAAATTTTAGAATAAGTTTGGGTGACTAACAAATCTGTGTCGCAAAACAAGATCGAATTTGCATGAGCAGCTTGCTGGTTTTCACTTGCCATTTGACCATAAGCAATGGGAACCAAATCCTCAACAGCACATACCTCTTGCTTATCATCCCATTTTTTTTGCAAGTATGCTCGGGCATATTCAGGTACCCATTGGGTGTTGTAGTGATCTGCTAATTTTTTGGCCAAAGTAGATTTACCTGTAGACTCAGGGCCAAAAAGTACCACTTTTAGGCAGTTGTTATTGACTTGTGCAAGGCTTTTTTCCATGCGATGTATCCAAATACAGCAACAAAGGTAAAGATTAGGTATTGAAAGGAGGTAAATGTTAGGCCTTTTGTTATATATAAGGGCACAGAAATGACATCTCCAACAATCCAAAAAATCCAATTTTCAATTTTCCTACGTGCCATAAGCCACATCCCTCCAAAGAAGATGGCTGTAGTCAAGGTATCGATCGTTGCGGCTACCGTTCCCCATTTGTCAAACCATACATAGATTGCATAAACAAATACCAGGCTTACTATTAGAATCAAAAAAAGCCATCGAACCTCTTTGCGAGACATCTGTGTTATTGGAGTGGGTTGATGATGATCATTGCGACGTGTCCATACATACCACCCATAAACAGACATCAAAAAATAATATCCGTTAATCATCATATCTCCCAACAGCGACCATTGAAACAAGAGGTACACATAAATTGCTGTTGAAATCATCCCTGTTGGAAATACAGCAACATGATTTTTTTTGGCACACCACACACTAATGAGCCCTAGAGTGGCGGCAACTATTTCAAGGGTCACATCCCAAAAGGCATAATCGGCATATTGGCCAAATAGACAATCAAAAATTTGGGACATATTGACTTCTGTCTGTATTAAACATTTTGATGTGAATCAATGCTCCAGTATCTGACTGGAAAGTGGCTTTGATCTCTTTAGTTAAAAAAGGCATCAATGCATCATAGTCACCATAGATCTGAGTACTTAAGGGGGTTTCACGAATCATAAAATCACTAGAACGAAGGCGAACAATAAAATCTTTAATTGTAGTAGAATAGTCGTTCGCAAGGGGAGTAAGTGTGAGTTCAACAGATATTTTCATATTAATTTTTTTTTTGAGTCAATACACAACTATAATTTTTCCAATGCAAGGCATAACAATCGAAAGTCTGATCTTGATAGGAAGCTGACCATTTTTTATCAGAATCAATCTTTACGACAATATCTGATCGAAAACTAACCCCTGGAACAGAAAGGGCTTTATATACTGCTTCTTTTGTACACCACAGAGT
>JASFWO010000088.1:0-4431 GCA_050049275.1 Flavobacteriaceae bacterium
ATTTGGGTTGATGAATTTATGAACAACACGTTTTATTTTGGATCTGTGTTGCTCAATATCAAGCCCTACGTCTGCTTTGCTCAAGGCTACAGCGGCGTAGTTCTGGGCATGGCTGATCGAAATGTGTGTTCCAGATTTAAGATGGGGTTTGCCATGAGTGTCGTAGTACAGATCGGTTAAGGGCACCTGAAGAGATTTTAACAGACAGCGAATGGCTAAAAAGGCTTTTCGATGATCAGCCGATCGTATTGCTTTTAAACGAGAATTGCAATTCGGAGTGAGTTGAATTTGCTCTAATAAATCCGTTTCTGATTCATTTATTCTCCATACCCATAGAGCTGTTTGAGCGTTGATTTTCAAATGTTTGTATATGGGCATTGGTATTCGTAATTTTGTCAAAAATTGCGGAAAAACAAATATACGACTATGGCAACAAAAACACTCCCATACAAAGTAAAAGACATCAACTTAGCTGACTGGGGTCGAAAAGAAATTCAACTCGCAGAAGCTGAAATGCCTGGCTTGATGGCACTACGTGCTGAGTACAAAGACCAACAACCATTGGCAGGAGCTAGAATTGCAGGTTGTTTGCACATGACCATTCAAACGGCTGTTCTCATTGAAACACTTGTCGATTTGGGCGCAGAAGTAACTTGGAGTTCATGCAACATCTTCTCCACTCAAGACCATGCCGCCGCTGCCATTGCCGCTGCAGGAATCCCCGTATATGCATGGAAAGGAATGAACGATAAAGAATTTGATTGGTGTATTGAGCAAACCTTGTTTTTTGATGAAGACCAAAAACCACTCAACATGATATTAGATGATGGTGGTGACCTTACCAATATGGTTCTCGACAAATATCCTGAGTTGGTTCAAGGCATCAAAGGATTGTCTGAAGAAACCACGACAGGTGTTCATCGCCTTTATGAACGAGTGAAAAACGGTACGTTACCGTTACCAGCGATCAACGTGAATGACTCTGTGACAAAATCAAAGTTTGACAATAAATATGGTTGTCAAGAGAGTGCAGTTGATGCCGTACGTCGTGCGACCGACATTATGTTGGCCGGAAAACGCGTCGTGGTTGCTGGCTATGGAGATGTAGGCAAAGGAACAGCTGCTTCGTTTAGAGGGGCAGGTGCCATAGTCACAGTCACAGAAATCGATCCCATCTGTGCGCTTCAGGCTGCTATGGATGGATATGAGGTCAAGCGTTTGGATACTGTTGTAGGCAATGCAGACATCGTAATAACTGCCACTGGTAACAAGGATATTGTAGCTGAGCAGCATTTTCGAGCGATGAAAGACAAAACCATCGTATGTAATATTGGTCACTTTGACAACGAAATCGATATGGCTTGGCTCAACGGTAACTATGGGAATACCAAAGAAGAGATCAAACCTCAGGTGGACCTTTACAATGTAGACGGAAATGACATCATCGTTTTAGCTGAAGGCCGTTTGGTCAACTTGGGTTGTGCTACAGGACATCCGAGTTTTGTAATGAGTAATTCGTTTACCAACCAAACCTTGGCGCAAATCGAACTGTGGAAACACAGCGATCGCTACGAAAATAAAGTCTATATGCTACCAAAACATTTAGACGAAAAAGTAGCACGTTTACACTTGGAAAAACTCGGCGTAGAACTCGAAAACCTCGACCAAGAACAAGCCGATTATATAGGTGTAAAAGTACAAGGACCCTACAAACCAGAGTACTATAGGTATTAACTTTCAAATTATAAGTTTACAATAACTAAAAAACCCCGCCAAAAGCGGGGTTTTTATTTTTTGAATCGTATGTAAACTTAAACGTTGGGCTCTATAGAAACATACGAACGATTGTTCTTCTTTTTGGTAAAGCGCACAGTCCCGTCTACTTGAGCGTGAAGGGTGTGGTCTTTTCCAAGATATACATTGTCACCTGGGTGGTGTTGTGTACCACGTTGACGTACGATGATGTTACCAGCAACTGCGGGTTGTCCACCATAGATCTTAACGCCAAGGCGTTTCGATTCTGATTCTCTTCCGTTTTTGGAGCTACCGACTCCTTTTTTGTGTGCCATGGTATGTTATTTTAGGCGGTCAAAGCCGCGATTAATTCTGCTTTTTTCATGATAGTGTATCCTGAAATACCTGCTTCTTTAGCCATAGCTTTTAAATCAGCAACTGTTTTTTTCGCCAAATCTTCATTGACTTCTTTGACAGGTGCTGGCTTTTTAGCGGCTGGCTTAGCAGCTTCTTTAGGAGCAGTGGCGTTGGCGGTTTTTTTGGCAGACTTACCAACAGACTCAATAAGGATTTCAGTAAGCGCTTGGCGATGACCGTTTTTGACACGATATCCCTTACGACGTTTTTTCTTAAAGACGATTACTTTGTCGTCCTTGAGGTGTTTGACCACTTTTGCTTCTACAGAAGCATTGGCGATAGCGGGGGCGCCTACGGTAACGTTTTTTCCATCGTCCATCAACAAAACATTGTCAAAAGATATTCTTGATCCTGTCTTTGCGTCAAGGCGATGCACGTAAACCTTTTGGTCTTTCGCAACTTTAAATTGCTGCCCGACTATTTCTACGATTGCATACATTATTTATAATTTTAGCTTAAAGCGGGTGCAAATATACAATTATTGACTCATACTAAACAAGGGCCTTTATAGGGTGTATCATTTATTTTAATGTACCGTTACTCAAATTGAAACAATTTTGTAACTTCAAAGTTCATTTTTTTTTAAAATCTAACCTATGAGAAAATCTATTTTCGGCCTACTTCTTTTGGTGAGCTCCATGCTTTTTGCCCAAAATCAACAAGAATCCATCCCTGTAAACCCAGAAGTTGAAATTGGGCAACTAGAAAATGGGTTGACATACTACCTTCAAAACAACCCTAAACCCACTGACATTGTAGAGCTACGGATGGTTGTCAATACCGGTTCAATAATGGAAGATGATGATCAGCTTGGACTGGCACACTTTCTTGAACATATGGCTTTTAATGGCACGAAAAGCTTTGAAAAAAATGATCTTATTTCCTATCTACAATCTATTGGGGTAGAGTTTGGAGCTGACCTGAACGCTTACACCAGCTTCGATGAAACAGTATACATATTGCCCATTCCATCTGCAGATTTTAAGGAGCTCGATAAAGGGTTCCAAGTTCTGAAAGAAATGATGTTCGATATGACCCTGAATGCAGAAGACATCGATGCCGAACGTGGGGTTGTTCTCGAAGAGTACCGTACAACTTTAGGTGCTCAATGGAGAATGATAAAAAAATATCTTCCCGAAATGATGTATGGGTCGAAGTATGCAGATCGACTGCCAATTGGTACAAAAGAGAGTATTGAGAGCTTTACTCACGAAAGCTTGCGACGTTTTTACAAAGACTGGTATAGACCAGATTTAATGGGATTGATTGTTGTCGGTGACATTGAGGTCGATACAATGAGAGAACTCGTAAACAAGCATTTTGCCAGTGTTCCTAAATCATTAGATCCCAGAGAAAGAACCGTGTATTCTCTTCCGAACCATGATGACACCAAAATTTCAACTGTTGGTGATCCAGAGGCTTTTGTAAACACGATTCAGGTGATGTACAAAGACCGAGAGAATGAAACTCAGTTAGCTACGGTTGGTGACTATAAATCTCTTCTAATAGATCGCTTATTTTCAAACATGATCAATGCGCGACTTGACGAGCTGGCTACAAGTAGCGCGCCACCTTTCTTGAACGCATCATCGTCTTATGGAGATAGTTTTGCGAGAACCAAAAAAGCCTATACTTCATACAGCACTTCAACAAATGCAGAAAGTATTCCCACAGCGCTCGAAGCTGTTCTGACTGAAAATAAACGTGTCAAAGAGCATGGTTTTTTGCTGTCTGAGTTTGAGCGCGCAAAACTAGACATCATAACGAGTCTTGAAAGTCAGTTAAAAGAAAAAGGGAAGCAAAACAGCAGCCGTTTTGCCAACGAATACATACGTCATTTTTTAGAAAATGAACCTATTCCAGGTATTGAATGGGAATATGAAACTGCAAAAAAACTCCTCGCTAAAATCACTCTGGAAGAAGTCAGCTCAAGAATTTATGACTTTATTCATCAAGATAATATGGTGGTAATAGTACAGCAAAAAGAGGAAGAAGGCAAAGAGATTCTGGACAAAGGCACAATCCGAGAAATCATTGCAGATGTGGAAGCCGCTCAAGTGGCTGCATATGAGGAAACGGAACTTCGCAAGGAACTCATTGAAGTTGTTCCAACAGCTGGATCGATTACCTCAAAGAGTTATGATGAAAGCCTTAAAATCACTAGGCTTACGCTAAGTAATGGTGTGAAGGTAGCCTATAAACAAACAGATTTTAAAAATGATCAAGTGCTATTTAGTGCGTTCAGTAAAGGCGGCACAAGCTTGCTTAGCAATGAAGAAC
>JASFWO010000066.1:0-5531 GCA_050049275.1 Flavobacteriaceae bacterium
GTGTAAAGACTTTAAGGCTTTCAACAATTGAAGTTGCACTTTCTAAGGTGTCATTTTTAGGCACAAAAGACAACATACCGCCAAAATCTTTCATTTGTGTTTGGGCAACTTTATGGTTTGGATGGTTTTCAAACCCTGGCCAATAGACTTTTTTCACTTTTGGGTGATCTGATAAAAACTCGGCAACAGCCTTTCCGTTTTCACAATGTCTTTGCATCCGAACATGCAGGGTCTTGATGCCGCGCAATACCAGAAAAGCGTCCATAGGACCACAGACAGCTCCACTAGCATTCTGAATAAAAGCCAATTGCTCCGCAAGGCTTTCATCACGAACAACCAAAGCCCCTAAAACCACATCACTGTGTCCACCCAAATATTTAGTGGCTGAGTGCATGACAATATCTGCACCAAGTTTAAGAGGTTGTTGAAGGTAAGGAGAGGCAAAAGTGTTGTCTACAACAACTAAGATTTTCTTATTTCGACTCAACTTTATGATGGCCTGAACATCAACAATGTTCATCATGGGGTTGGTTGGGGTTTCAACCCAAATCAGTTTTGTTTTTTCATTGATTTTTTCGGCTACATGTTCAGGGTTTTGCATATCTACAAAGTGAAATCGAATCCCGTAGTTGGCAAAAACTTTTGTGAAAAGCCTGTAGCTGCCCCCATACAAATCGTTGGTAGAGATTACTTCGTCTCCTGGGCTGAGAAGCTTAAGAACCGCATCTATGGCTGCCATTCCAGAACCAAAACACAATCCTCGAGCCCCATCTTCGATACTGGCTAATGCATTTTCTAAAGCGGTACGAGTGGGGTTGTGTGTGCGACTATACTCATAGCCCTTGTGTCCTCCAGGCGTACTTTGAACATAGGTTGAAGTCAAATATACTGGTGGCATAACGGCACCATAAGCAGGGTCGGGAGATTGCCCTCCATGAATGGTTTTGGTATTGAATTTAATTTTTGATTCTTTCATACTTCCAAATTCTCAACGCAAATGTATTTAAGTTTGACCAACAGCACCTATTTTTCGATCAAAAAATATGATATTTGAATAGAAATATCTTTTCATGAACTCATATATCTACTTATCTACCTGTTCCACCTGTATGCGAATCCTTAAGGATCTAGCGCTCCCTGATGACACAAGGCTACAGGACGTAAAACATCAACCCATATCTCCCTCCCAATTAGAGGCGCTTTACGCTCAAACTCAAAGCTATGAATCTTTGATTAACAAACGTTCGAAGGTTTATGCAGCTTTAAAAAAAGAAGGACAAATTTTTGACGAGACAATTTGTAAAAACCTTCTTACAACAGAGTATAGCTGTCTTAAACGTCCCATTTTGATTTGGAATGGCTCCTATTTTATAGGCAATGCTAAAAGCACAGTTCAGATGATGCAACAAGCCGTTCATGGTTAGTAAACGAACATGGGCTTTGTTGTCTGTTTTTGGAGCCACAACCATTTACGCTCTTAACCATACCATAGCGAAAGATGTTATGCCCACTTATGTACAAGGCTTTGGGTTTGTTATGATTCGTTTGTTAGGCGCTACGGCTTTATTTTGGTTGATAGGACTATTTATTCCCAAAAAACCTATCGAAAATAAAGATTTTTTACGCCTAATAATCTGTGCTTTTTTTGGTATGGGCATTAACATGCTGACATTTTTCAAAGGTTTGGAGTATTCGACTCCTATCAATAGTGCAGTAATCATTACCACTACGCCAATATTGGTTTTTATTTTTTCAGCTTTTTTACTCAAAGAACAACTCACAAAACCAAGGATTATTGGGGTTTTGGTAGGTTTTTTAGGTGCATTACTATTGGTGATCTATAACGGTCAATTACATGACAGAGCTCCCAACATTCCCTTGGGAAACATGTTGTTCGTTGTCAACGCGGGGAGTTTTGCGTTGTATTTGGTTTTTGTCAGGTCATTGTCTCAAAAATATCATCCCATACAATTGCTTAAATGGCTTTTTTTGATAGGTCTGATCGTGTGTTCTCCAGTAACATGGACCGAGTTTAAAGAGGTCACTTGGTCTGCCATACCATTTTCTGGCCTTTGGCGCATCGGTTTTGTGGTGATAGGAACAACCTTTTTAACCTATTTATTTAATATTTACGCTTTAAAAACACTCAAAGCTTCTACTGTGTCTGTGTTTACCTATCTACAGCCTGTTATGGGGATTATGTTTGCGATTATGGTAGGCGCTGATAAACTTACCCTTGTGGGTACATTTTCATGCGCTGCGGTTTTGTTTGGTGTATACTTGGTAACCAATCGATACAATGCCTAATGACATAATTTAATATTACATTGCATTATTATTTTTTCGGTTTTGAATCAGGCACTCCAACAGCTAAAAAACTCTCTACAGGGAACGCTACATATAGATTCTCTAAGTCGAGTCATTTACGCTACCGATGCGTCAGTGTATAAGAAAAAACCTTTGGCAGTTGCATATCCGAAGTCAAGCGCTGATATCCAAAAGCTCATTCGTTTTGCAGATTCAAATAAAATAGGGCTTATACCTAGATCTGGAGGCACCTCTTTAGCAGGGCAGTGTGTAGGGGATGGGATTGTAGTCGACGTTTCCCGCCATTTAAACTGCATTTTGGAGATAGACCCCAACAATGCTACAGCTAGAGTTCAACCTGGCGTAATACGTGACCAACTCAACACCGCTTTACTGGAGAAAGGATTGTTTTTTGGCCCCAACACGTCGACCTCTAAATACTGTACCCTAGGGGGAATGGTTGGAAATAACTCATCGGGCTCTACCTCCATCAGATATGGAGTTACTCGCGACAAGGTGGTGTCTGTTAAAGGATTTTTTTCAGATGGTTCGGAGGCCACTTTTAGAGATCTGGACACTCAAACCCTCAAACAAAAGACAAAACAGCAAAACCTTGAGGGGAAAGTCTATCAGCTTTTAGAGGAGGCCTTGTCACAAGAAGAACGCCAAAAGCAAATTAGAGAGTTTTTCCCCGATGCTACTATACACCGACGCAATACAGGATATGCCCTTGATGCCCTTTTAGACCGCCAACCTTTTAACAACCAAGGGAAGCCTTTTTCACTATGTCCATTGATTGCTGGCAGTGAGGGAACGCTTTTCTTTATTACCGAGATCACTCTTAAGTTGGACATGTTGCCACCTCCACACAAACGCATGGTGGTTGCTCATTTTGATAGTGTAAAAAAAAGCCTGAAAGCGGTGGTTCCTGCTATGAAACACGAGCTTCAGACCTGTGAGCTGATGGACAAAGCAGTTCTCGATTGCACAAAAAACAACAAAAGTCAACTCCAGAACTGTTTCTTTATTGAAAAAGACCCTCAAGCACTATTACTTCTCGAGCTTGCTAGAGACTCACAACAAGAGGTAGAGATAGCCGCAGAGGCTCTATGTGACAGTCTATCTGCTTGTGGGGCATATGCGTTTCCGATCCTTAAGGATCAAGGGATTGATCAAGCATTGGAGTTACGCAAGTCGGGCTTGGGTGCATTGGGGAATATGATTGGAGACGCTAAAGCAGTCGCATGTGTAGAAGACACAGCCGTGCCGCTGACACAGCTTTCAAGTTTTATAGAAGAATTTACGCACTTAATGGCTTCCCATAACCAAAAAGCAGTTTATTATGCACACGCAGGGGCAGGAGAGCTTCATCTTAGACCTATCCTGGATTTAAAAAAAACCGCCCATATACGTTTGTTTAGAACGATTACTTCAGAAGTAGCTCAATTGGTCAAAAAATATAGAGGATCCTTTAGTGGTGAGCATGGTGATGGGATTGTTCGATCAGAATTTATACCCACAATGGTAGGAGAAGATAATTATGCTTTTTTCAAAGAACTTAAATCGACGTTTGATCCAAAAGGGATTTTTAATCCAGGGAAAATTGTAAATCCATATCCTATGGATGAAAATTTACGCGCTCAAGCTCCTACGCCAGAGATCGAAACAACGCTAGATTTTTCTTCCAACATGGGTTTGGTACGTGCGGCTGAACAATGCAATGGAGCCGGTGTGTGTCGTTCGCTAAAAGGAGGCACCATGTGTCCAAGTTATCGCGCGACTCGTAATGAAAAAGACACCACACGTGCTCGTGCCAACGCACTACGCGAGTTTTTACATCAACCCGGAAAAGCAAACCGATTTGACCACCCCGAACTCAAAGAAGTTTTTGAATTGTGTTTGAGCTGTAAAGCGTGTGCAAGTGAGTGTCCAAGTAATGTAGATGTTTCAGCATTTAAAGCAGAGTTTTTACATCAATATTACAAATCTAATACCCGATCTTTTCGGGATAAGGTTTTTGGCAATGCCGCTTGGGTCAACCAAATGGCGTCTAAAACCCCCCGTTTGGCCAATGCGATGTTAAGGCATCCGATTGCGGGGCGTCTGATTAAAAAACTTATGGGTGTTGCTTCTAAGCGAACATGGCCTGTGTATGAAAAGAAAACACTTTTGCAGTGGTCTGTTGATTACAAGCAAAAGAAGAGCAATCAAGTGGTTTATTTGTTGGTGGATGAATTCATTAATTATGCTGAAACATACATTGGAATCAAAGCCGTGAAACTTCTTAACGCGTTGGGCTATGAAGTGTTATTTACGCCCCTTATGGACTCGGGTAGAAGTCAACTTTCTTTAGGATTGCTCGATGAAGCTCGCATTTGCGCTGAACGTAATGTTCAGATTCTTTCAGCTTTGTTGGACAACAACACCCCGCTTTTAGGGCTCGAGCCTTCTACTTTATTGGGTTTTAGGGATGAATATCCAAGACTTGTCAGTGACAAATCTTTGGCCAATTCAATAGCCGATAACTGCTATATGATCGAGGCTTTTATAGCTAAAGAAACAAGAGAAGGCAAGATTACTTCGGCATCTTTTACGGATCTTTCCAAAGACATCCACATTCACACCCATTGTCATCACAAAGCATTGGACAATCAGCAAGATATCATAACGATGTTAGAATTGCCTAAAAACTATACAACAACGACCATTCCTTCTGGTTGTTGTGGGATGGCTGGTTCGTTTGGTTACGCTAAAGAGCGCTATGAAGTAAGTATGCAAATCGGCGAGGAAATTTTGTTTCCCCATATTCGAAAAATGCCCTCCAAATCAGTGTTAGCAGCCAACGGCACGAGCTGTAGACATCAGGTATACGACGGTACGAATACACGAGCCTTACATCCTGTTGAAATACTTCATGAAGCCTTGATTAGCTGAGGTATTTCTTTATAACCTCAAGCTGATCGTGGTATTTAGCAATCATATCAATTTCACTTTCCATGGCTTCGATAATATCTGGATGTTCGCCAATACCAACGGGCATATTAAGATAAACTTCCAGATTGGCTTTGTGTTTGGCAATGTGGCCCAAAGCGTGTTGCTTTAGGGCATCTATGAGTAATGGTTTCATAAGTAGGATTTTTACTAAAATTACGAAAATTATTTAAACCAATTCCGCTTTTAGAGCCTGATCCCATAATTTATAACCTTTGTCATTGAGGTGTAAA